>JAUVIJ010000049.1 GCA_030592835.1 Candidatus Cloacimonadota bacterium
GAATGGTTTCACCATAGTAGCGCAGATCACGGTAGGGACTATCCTCAATGATCGGAATATCAAATTCATAACTAATATCAAGAAGTGCTTCCCTTTTTTTTAAGGAAGTAGTAATACCGGAAGGATTTTGGAAATCCGGGACAACATAAATGAATTTCGGTTTTTCCCCTGATCGGGTCATTTCAATAATCTTGGCTTTGTAAGCTTCGACATCCGGACCATCTTCCTGCAGATCAAAACCATAGATGCGGGGTCTTTGCATCTTAAAAGCGACAATCGCACCGGCAAATGTAGGACGATCGAGTAAAACAGTATCTCCGGGATTAAGGAACAATCTGCCGGTAAGATCTAATCCATGCTGACCTGAAGATGTGATTAATATGTTTTCCAGACCAACATGGATATTATCTTTTGCAAGGAATTTAACGATTGCTCTAATCAGATTTTCCTCACCCGGAACAGCCGTATATTGCATTATAGTCTTAATTCTTTTCTTTAGAAGCTCGGCGGTAGATATTCTCATTTCGCTGATCTGGAACATATCGGGAGAAGGAAGCCCTCCTGCAAGAGAAATGATATCAGGATCGTTCAGGTATTTGAAAATTTTCCCGATCGAATATCCCTCAAACTCCTTGATATTATCAGAAAATATTGTTTGCCATTTACTAATCATAAAGACCTCTCAACTTGGTTTTTGCTCATACTTAGAAAGGAAATCATAATGATATCAGTATGAACTCAGACCAAATATCGGTTTTATTCCCTTTTTCATCATACTAATAGCATCTCGGGAAGCTTGTAGTGATTTATAATAGACCACATCCCCTATCTTAATAGCATTGGCTTCCCTGTCTTCTTCAGGAAGGAAATATGCTTCCATTGTATCCATTTCCCTTGCAGTCCCATCACTTTCATATTTAAAAGTCATGTCGGTTCCGCTTTCCAGAACCTTGAACATGTTTTCAGTCCAGTTAAAACCTGCCATCCCCAGATCAGGGTTAATGTAGATATGTGCTGAAAGGCTTATACCTTTGATCCCGCTTTCTTTCAGTTCTCTAGCGCATTGTATGAATGTTTCCGCAGTAGCTCCATTACCGATATTAATTTCATAGAGAGGTGATGTCATATCATCTCTGATAAACTCTTTCATAATATTGAGAAGCATTCGGAATTGAATCAGGTTCTGAGTAGCAAGTAGCATCGAAATCTTTATATACAGGTTAGGTATATCCCTACCATAATAACAAATGGCAACTATCGTACTCCAACTGGGATTAAGGAAGAAATCAGCTCCAGTGGCAAGAGCTGTTCTGGTGACACCATCAAGATAAACGAGATGGTTATCGTTTGCTACCTCGATCCCGCCGAAATTTCCAAAAAAGGTTCCCTGATTTTTCAGGATCAGTTGTGAAAATCCGTCTCCGACATCTTTTCTTTCAAAAGTTTTACCTGTTACTTTTTCAAGTTCCTGGAATCTGCTTTCTATCATGGGTATACCAATGAGATTAGCACTGCAGAATTTAGATGCTTTCATGATGTTTTCAGACATGGCCAGAGTAGCCATCAGATCACCATTATATATATAGTTATCGGTAAGAGCTACTACAGAAATGAATTCGGAAGCTACGAAACATGGTTCTTTCTCATCAGCACTGGCAGCTATTCTTTTCATGGCGTGATGAGTAACTTTTGCACCCTGCCAGCCGGATACCTGTGCAGTTGCTTTCCCCAGACTGTCATTATATGAAATTTTGTTCTTAATTTCAAAATCCGTTACTTTGGGAAATTTTTTCACTAATTGTTCTGCATCATCGATCATGGCTCCATAGCCTTTTTCAGCTAAAATTTTCTTTCTCGTGGAAAATTCCCTCATCTTTTTAATTGTCTCAGATATCTCCCGGGCACCTCCATGATGTTTCTTCAATGAATCCATAGCTTTTAAATCACTATCTGATAATAAACGGTAATGCATATTACCTCCCTGATATTTTTTATTTTTCCGATTATTTCAATAAGATCAATCTACCTGTTTCTGAAAACGATCCGGTAATGAACTGATAAAAATAAATCCCATCGACAACTCTATTGCCGGTTTCATCCATACCATCCCAACTGACAATATAAGAGCCGGGATTACGGCTATCGTTGATAAGAGTTTTTATTTTCTGTCCTTTCAGGTTATAAATACACAGGTTAACGTTGGTTGATTGCTGAATCGAGAAAGAAAGTGATGTTGATGAATTAAAGGGATTGGGAAAAGATAAAACCAGAGAAGTGCTCTCCCACTTATAGGGGTCTATATCAGAGTAAACAGTGAAGAGATTAACGACATCAAACACCGTAGGTTCCAGCGTATAGGCCGGCTGACCTATTTCAGCCGTTGACCATTTCAGCAGATCAAGCGAAGGTATATACTGGATCGTATGCAGATTTGAAAATACTCCGCCTGCAGCCGCTGTTATTTTCCAACTCCTTGTGATATCAATATCAGAGCTGGTATTAAGGGAATCGACGAAATTATCATATCGATAACAATACAACGGTGGATACAATTGACGGAAATGATTGGTTGCGACAAGGTTATTTCCTGAAACAACTGTATTATTGTATACTTTTCGGAATTGTGTTCCGGCCGCATTGTTACATTCGATAATTATAGCCTCGTTTATAGAGGCGGTATGGGTTATTGAACCGCTTAAGTGAAGATTGTCGGAGATAGCGTTATGAACATCATAGATATCATTAACTCCGTCGGAATTATAATCTATTGTTTCTATACCATTTCTGATAGAAAAGAATATAGGATGTAATTCATCAGTATAAGGATGATTATGAACGTTGCCAACATTCATGAAAGCAGAAATACCTAGATCGTTAAAAGCGGAAAGAGCTCCTATCATTCCCGGAAAAGTCATGGATATCCAGGATGTCTCCTCGATTTCATCGGGTATTTGAACAATAAGCAGATGGTTTGCAAGCAATACAGGATTTGTTGACCAGTCCATATTCCTGGTGATGACTAGATCACCATTAAGTTGAGGATCGTTTTCAGTACTTTCACCCCAACTCGACATACTGGAACAGCCCAGAGTATCACTGTTCAGGGTCATGAACAGAGCAGAAATGTCAACCAGCGCATTTGCCATTTGCAGATCGATCACATCGCAATCTCTTTGCAGAGTCTCACTGTAGAGATCTACGCCAGCATCCATCACTCCGGCAATGATCCCATTCAGTTCATCCTGATATTTATCTTCCAACCAAAAATTAGCCAGATAATAAGCTCGTCTAGATGAGTATAAAGCAGCATTATTCTGGAAATAGGAGCCGATGAAATAATCGATAGCTATCTCTCGTATGCATTCGGCAAGAAGATAACCATGGGCATATCCTCGTTCATAATGGGTTCCCCACACTTTCAGGATCTTTTTATTATCATAACTGAGAGTATCACCATTCACAACCTGGCAAAAGGCTGAAAATCCAATTCCCAAAATTATAATTGTTAAAATTAACTTTTTCACAATTCCTCATTAGTAAAAATATTTAAAATAAAGGTATCAAGCTTAATCGGTTTACTTTGATCGACGCGGCGATACGACCTGTTTTTGTTTGCAGTTTTATTATCAATATATTTTGTCACTAATGGAGAAAGCAGTAAATACCCGATTACAGCGCCCATGATAACACTTGACCAAACGTTTGATGTGATAGGTCATCCACCCGATCTGCATCCGATAAAACGGAAGTACAAATAACCCAGACCAGCTCCGATAACTGCTGTCAGTAATAAGAAGATAAATCTCATATTTGGTCCTTTAAATAACTTAGATTTATCCGTTTTAAACTGGTTCTGGACTCGATCATGTCAGGACATATTTTACCCAACTCCACCCAGAATTTTTTACTGTGACTTTTGATTTTTGTATGCATCAATTCGTGAAGGATCACGTAATCCTGGATCGACCCTGGTAGAAAGCCCAGATTTATATTCAGGTTTATATTGTTTTTTCGTGAGCAACTCCCCCATCTGCTTTTCTGATTTCGTATGGTGATCCTTTTATACTTGAAATCATGTAGTTTACCTAAACTATCGGTTCTCATGATTAAAAAATCTTTGAACTCCCCTGGATCTGAAAACTGAGAATTTTTGATTATCTCTTTTGTGAACTTAAGATCATCGATATACATTTTTCTCTGCTTCTCAATCCAGGGTCCTTTAGATCGGATAAAATCGTATGCTTTTTCCCTGGAAATACCTGTTGGTAGAGAAACCAGCAGATTCTTATCATTGATCAGAAAAATTCTTAATCTTTTATTTTTGGTTTTAATAAATTCAAAATTCAAAATAATTTATTCATCAACAACTTTATTCGGCGGCAATATCGACTTTTCAATGGCTTTTGTTACCAGTACAAGATATTCACGATTGTTATTACTCAGATATTCACTGGGTTCAACAAAAACCGAGAGTAGAGAAAAAAGAAAATGATGGGTATGCAGCCGGTAGTAATTGAGAGTTATGATCTTATTTTCCTGTACTATTTTTTCTTCATTCATTATTTCTTTCAGAAGTGTATTCAGCTGAAGATCAAAATTTTCCTTAACCGTATTCAAGAATTCCATGTTTTCGTCATTTTGTTTCTTGCTTATGGCGGATGACCTCTCGACCTTTTCGGGTCTTAATGATGAGATCATCAATTCTATCTGTCCTTCTTTTTGTATGGGATCAAGATTTTCTCCAAGACGGATCTGTTCTATCAAACGGCTGCATTCGATGGTGAGTTCCATAAGATAGGTAGTATATCTATCTCCTCCCTCAATCATATCCACCATATTCTGAGAAGTTTCATTGAACATCGATAACACATCTATGGTTTCCAGTAAGTTTATGTTGAGATCATAAAGGTATTTCTGGTTATTTTGATCCTGCTTTTTGCTGACTTTGTATACACAGCCACCTGCAATAAACAGTAAGATAATTATCAGAATCAACCATACACTGAAATGTTTTATCTTCATATTCTTCCTTATCATTTCATGATCATGATCTTATCTTGATAGATCCTGCCGCCGGCATTGATACGATAGATATAAATACCTCTGTTGCTGATCATCGACGAAGAATTTTCCAGATCGATTACCAGGCTAGTTCCTTCAGGTTTGCCTTTAAAAATCCTTTGACCCTTGAGATTGTAAAGACTGATAAAATCAATATCTCCTACAAGAGGATCGACCACCATGTTTAGTTGAAGTTGATTATTTTTTAAAATAACGGGATTAGGATATAAGCCGATATCATATTGTCCGAGATTTATGGTCTCTTCTTCCTGTGACATTGCTAAAACAGCTTCATAATTGTAAGTTATACTGTAATTCGAAGAATTGGAGAGGATCATTACAAGATCGGTGAAATCATCTCCGGCATGTATAAATGATTCTGACCAATCAGTAACCTGAGTATATGTAAAAATGGAAAGTACATCAAAATCATTGTATAAAACTATACTGACATCGACCGGATTATTTGTGTTAAGATCAATTTCTATAGCTGCTCTATCTGGGAATCCAAAATGGATATAATCGGCAGCCCAGTGATTAATCGAACCAGCACCCTGGCAGGGATAAATGCTATGGTATCCGGAATGACTAAAAGCCGGGATCATGAAAGATTCATAGTAATATTCCGGATAGGCAGGATCATCGACATAGTTAGCAATCGTCCAATCCCTGAAAATTGTGGCAAAATCCTGGTCAATGCCATTTGCAATTAACTGCGCTTCAATACCACTGATGCTGTTTAAAGGTTCGGAAACTATATCGAGGATCAAATCGCCTTCATTATAATGCTCCCAGAGATAAGTGTAAAACAGCATAACTTTCACATAATCTGCGAATTGCTGATTCCAGACTGTCAGAGAATTATCCGGTTGATAAGGAAAATCGACAATTGGATCTGGCATTCCGAAAAGAACCATAGCCAGTTCGGCACAACCTTCGTCCACCCATGTCATCTCGTTGGCGTCCTGTCCCCAATGGATCATATGCTGCAATTCATGGGCAAGAACCGAGATTCTGATAGGATCGATAGGATTGAGAGGATGACAGGTCATGTAGATCATCTCACATTCGTTACTGTGTCCGGGTGGATTCATGTTTTGTGCTTCTTCCTCCGTGACCATGTTATAGGAACTGAAATAACCGTCGAACATTGTTCCCATGTAAGAACCCAGCTCGGAATAAAAAACTATTATTCTGGGATCGTCATCGAGTTCATCCGGGATCGGACCGAAGTTTATGATATCCATCTCGATAGCACCATATTCCATAGTATTCATAGTATATTCTTCGAGATAAGGTAGTATAGTATCCACATCTTGCTGATCCATGTGGAAATTCCACTGATCGTCAGCCACAAAGATGTAACAATGTTCTCCAACCGCTCTGCACGTAGATGGAGTTTGAATCCATAAAGGAGGCATAATCGAAAGATCCCAGCTCCAGAATGTGTTTTGGTCTCCGATCTCATATTCTCTCAGATCCCTGTTAGCTTTCAACTGCTGATGCAGTTCTGAACCCTGAAATTCTCTGGATTGAACTTTTACTTCATCCAACAGATCTCTGAATTGGATAACTTCACTTCCCGTCAGTAAAACCGGAATGATAATGAGAAAAATTAAAACAAATTTCATTTTCTAACTCCTTTTTTAAATTATTTCAAATTCTTTCAGACTTTTATGAGATACTTCTACAACAGTTTTGACCAGAAATACTACCGGTACTGCAAACAGCATTCCCAGAATACCAAAAGCATATCCGCCGGCAATAACAGTCAACAGAACCCAGAGCGGGTGCATTTTCATGCTTTTACCGACCAACCAGGGAAACAGGATGAGCCCATCGATCTGCTGAACGATCAGGAACATGATAGCGATATAGAAAACATAGACATCTGGCGTGGGTCCAAGCAAAATCACCAACATGGTAGGAATAGCTCCGATGAAAGGACCAAAATACTTGATCGGATTGGCAAGACCAACTATAATTCCCAGGATAATAGCATTGGGAATACCGAGTATCAGGAGTCCGATGATCGACATCATTGCAACCAGGAACGTCTCAAGAAGTAAAGCCCGGAAAAATTTACCGAAATTATCCTCGATCCTTTCAAATAGATGAAGAAAGAATTCAAAGTACCTGTTCCTTATACTTGAGAAGATCATTCTGGTAAATTTACGTTCATCCTTGAGAATGAAGAAAACAATAACCGGTATTACAACCAGAAATGCCATTATATTAACAACGCTCTTGAAAAAGAGTGGTATCTGGTTAAAAAGATCATTGATCTTATCACTATCGATAAAATTCTTGATCTGCTTTTCCATTTCAAGACCTGGTATCCTAGATTCCAGATTCTGAAAAAAGAGCGAAAGCTTGGACAATCCCAGGGAATCTAAACTTATAGTTTCTTCCTGGCGTAACAGTTTTTGAATAATTTCGGCCAGATCTACAGCCTGCTGGACAAGTTTCGGAATCAAAAGGTTTGAGATAAGAACCAATAGTATCCCAATAATTAGATAAACAACCAGGATCGAAAGGGTCCTGGGGATTTGATAGTTTTCTGCATAGTTAATGATCGGAAGAAGAAGATATGCTATTATGAAACTTACAACAATATAGGAAAATATGAACTTGTAAAACCAGAAACCAATGATAATTAGTGCTACTGAAAGTACAAATAGAATTATTTTGATTATTCTGGATCTTTCCATGATCATACCATTAAACAGTAAGTGTCTTATTCAAATTTATCAGGTTTCGGCTCAACAGTTCCCCGAATTTATACAATACTTTCACGCCGGCACGAGGGAACCTGGCTATAAAATCGGCGATATCTTTTTTAGAAATTGCCAGTAAAACTGAATCCGTTACTGCTTTAACACTCGCGGTTCTGTTATCATCCAGGAACAAACCGATCTCACCGAAAAACTCAGTCGGTTTCAATCGGTTCAACTCGATCTCTTTATCCTCTTTTTCAAGATATACCTTAAGTTCTCCCTGCTTGAGAATATACAAAACAACATTAGGATAATTCTTCTTGAAAATTGTTTCACCTGTTTTGAATTTTCTGACATAGATATATTTAAAAAGGTTTTTCCGTTCATTCTTTGTAAGTTTTTCGAACAAGGTCACTGAAGATAGAAACTTTACCAGTTCCTTTTCCTCGGTAAGATTATTATGTTCTTTTTCTTTTTTCATAATTACCCTCTATGAAGGAAATTTTTTTACAAAATAAGTACAGAATTGAATATGTGTCAAACAGTTTAAATAGAGAAATCAAAATCTCTTCGAGATCAAATTCTTGTGAAGGACATTCAACGCCAATTGCTGATCATCCTTAAGTATTAGCAGTGAGATGGTCATATGAGAATCTGTTGTTTTATAGATACAGATATTATTCTGTGACATGAGATTCAAAATTTTGGATAGAATACCTGATTTACCTGTCATTCCTGAACCTACCGCTGATAATTTGATGAAATTATCCTGAATCTTGAAATCAAAATCATGGCTGTTCAGGATTTTCTTAACTTTTCCGATTTGATTTATGTCCACCACGAAACTGATCTCGCCAGGTCTGATATTAATGAAATCAACACTGATATTATCGGTGGACAGCAAGGAAAATATTTTCAGACCGGTGGCATACTGTTTGATCCTGCTCGGTTTGATCCGGATGAATGCAATATTCTCTTTCGTTGTTAGTACGGTAACGGGATTATCATGATCAAAATCATGGATGAGACTGAAGGTCTGATCACTGCCAGGTGAGAGGATCTTGATAGGGATCTTTGCTTTGGCAGCTATTTCAACAGCTCTGGGATGTATGACCTTGGCTCCTTTATAAGCCAGTTCAATCACTTCCTGATAATCCAATTCACTGATAGTGTAGGTATGATCGAGTTTAGCTGGATCAGCGGTTTTAATACCTTCAACATCGGTATAGATCTCGAGCATTTCCGCTTTCATGGCTACGGCAATGGCTCCCGCAGAAGTATCACTGCCACCTCTGCCCAGGGTTGTGATCTCTCCTTTTATATCATGACCCTGAAATCCTGCAATAACAGGTATGATCTTCTCCCGGCAAAGATCGACCAGATAACTGGGATCTATGTTAAGAATCCCGGCATCACCATAATTGGAATCAGTCAGAATCCCGGCTTGTGCCCCGGTAAGAGCACGACTTCTATATCCTGAATTGTTTAGAACTTTAGAAAATACAACAGCAGAAATGATCTCTCCGCAGGATTGTAATAGATCTTTTTCCCGGGATTTCATGTTTTCATCTGAATCAGAAACAAGTTGTAAGAGTGAATCAGTAGAGTAAGGATCACCGGCACGGCCCATTGCCGATACGACTACAACGGGAAAATATCCGGATTCCAGTTTAGTGGCAACAACTGCAGCAGCTTTTTCACGTTTTTTAATGGTATTTAGTGATGTACCGCCGAATTTTAGGATAATAATGGACATCTTTATTCTTTTATTAAGTGTTCAGCAATTTGCACAGCATTCAAAGCAGCACCCTTCCGCAGATTATTGGCAACTATCCAGAGATTTATACCTTTATCTACTGCCAGATCTTTTCTGATTCTCCCCACCATAACATCATCATACATTTCCGACATGATCGATAAAGGATATTTCTGATTGGCTATGTCATCTACCAGTTTAATGCCATCTGTTTTCCGAAATAAGGATTTCAGTTTTCTGATCTCGATTTTTCTTCTGGTTTCGAGATATACTGATTCTGCATGACCGATGAACACAGGTACCCGAGCAGCTGTAGACGTTATTAATAGTCTGTCATCGTTCAGTATTTTCCTGGTTTCATGGATGACCTTGATCTCTTCTTTTGTGTAACCGCTATTTTCAAAGACATCGATATGAGGAAGGATATTAAATGCTATCTGGTGAGGATATACATTTCTCTCGATCTTTTTCCCATTCAATACTGATAGAGATTGTACCCTTAATTCTTCGACAGCTTTTTTCCCGGTACCCGATACCGACTGATAAGTACTGACGATCAGTCTTTTAATACCGACAGTATCATATATTGGTTTGAGGATAACTAC
>JAUVIJ010000018.1 GCA_030592835.1 Candidatus Cloacimonadota bacterium
CTGATAACACCTTCCGATCTTTATCTGACAGCAAACTCACCATAAGAAAGATCGGAAGGTTATAAAGAGTTATTGAATTACTATTATTGCACTAACTTAATTGAACTAGAGATTGCGTTGCAAGAAAGGATGAAAGATCACTCAACGCTATGCAGCATTGCGTAGAGCAAAGACAATCTTTAATTTTACAGATCCATCAGTGTATTTTTTCTATAGAATAGTCTTCCAAATTGACTAAGTACAGATTTATATCCGCTTCCATCATCATCTGCTGAGAGAGTTCATCCGGGTAAGCATGAGCAAAATAGATTTCCGAGATCTCTGCATTGATCAACATTTTCGAGCAGATAATACAAGGTTGATTCGTACAATAAAGTGAAGCGCCTTTCAGGGAATTACCATTAATAGCTGCCTGAATAATTGCATTCTGTTCAGCGTGAACACCTCGGCATAGTTCGTGTCTTTCTCCTGATGGAACATTAAGTTGCTCCCTGAGACATCCTGTCATAGAACAATGCTGGATCAATTTTGGAGCACCGTTGTATCCTGTGGACAGGATCTGATTATCTTTAACTATAACTGCACCTACTTTTCTTCTGAGGCAACTGGAACGTGTGGATGCCAATTGTGCCATTTTCATGAAATATTCATGCCATGTCGGTCTATTTTCCATAGGGTTTCCTTATTTTTTTTCTTTCAGGATCTCAGCCTGTGATTTTCTGAGATAATATGGTTCCAGATCAGATATCAGTTCAAAATCGTAGGTGGGGATGATATCTTCTCTTAAAAAAAGTGAGATCATCGAACTTGCCTGAATAGCGTTGAGATGCAGAGAAGCAAGGGAAAAATTAATGCCGGATTTCTCGATGATATCTTTATAAACTGTACTTCCATCACCGATAATAATTACTTCTCGATCAATTTGACTTAGAAAATCAGCAGGTTTTATATTCATGGGTTTGAGAATTTCTTCCAGGTTAGGTTCGAATAAAGCACCGTAAATTTCCTGCATTTTGGCATCGATCATGCATAGTATAGGATGTGAATGCATATAAAGATTATTTGCCAGAACTTTCAGAGAGTTGTAGGGTATAAGCGGGATCTCATGCCCCATACTAAGCCCTTTGGCAGTTGCGAGACCTATCCTGATCCCGGTAAATGAACCGGGTCCGTTACTGACACATATGACATCGATGTCGGAAAGTGAAAGTCCTGAGTGGTTAAGTCCGAGATCTATTTGTGGCATGACCCTTTCGGAATGGGTAATCTTTATATCAAGATATGTGGAGAATTTTATTTTGCCACTGCTGTAAATGGCAATGCTGCCATAAGTCGATGATGTGTCTAACGCCAGAATATTACCGGAAAAAGAGTGCATATCTTTATCTATCTCCCGGCAGCAGAAAAAAATGAAAATAGAATAAGTCAAGGAAAAGGATAAAGAGTATAAATTTCTATTGCCTTAATTTGCAGGTTCACAAAGATATACTTATGAAGGGTAAAAAACGCAAAGTAACACAAAGCAGGATAGAGTATATACTTTTCCTGGTAGCAAGGTTTCTGCTAAGGATACTTCCCTATAAACTAACGGAGAGCATTATTACTAATATCTTCCGGTTTGGAGGACTCGTTATCGGTATCAGGAAAAAGATAGCTCTAAATAATTTGAACAAGATTTTTCCTGATAAAACAAATCAGGATAAACGCAGGATCCTGTCCGCGATGTATAGGAACTTCGGGAAAACAACGGCTGAAATATATTTCGGTGATCTGGAGAAATTATCCAAAAAAATCGATATTCAAGGATGGGATAATCTGGAAAAAGCTATTGCACTTAAAAAAGGTGTTTTACTGGCTTCCCTGCATATAGGCAACTGGGAGTCGGCTGGACTCTATATATCACAGTATCATAAGATCTCAGTGATCTATAAATCCCTGAGAAACAGGTTTTTCGATGATTTCAACAACAGACTGAGAGAACGCAACGGTGTGAAACTGATCAACATTAAAAGTTCATTGATCTCGATCATCAAGTTACTGAAGCAGAATTATATTGTAACCATCCTTATTGATCAGAATGCAAGGAAGAAAGGTGAACTCATAGATTTTCTTGGATATGAAGCATCTACTTATACAGGGATTTCAAGGCTGGCATTGAAAACTAACACACCAATAGTACCTGCAATATCTATCAGACAGAAAAATTGCAGACTTCTTCTGATTTTTGAAGAGATCATCAATGCAGAATCTTTTAAAAATTCAGAAAATCCCATTTTGGATTTACTTTCTCATATATCAAAGAAATTAGAGAAATATATTCTTGAATATCCTGAACAGTGGTTCTGGGTGCATAAGCGTTGGCACGGAGCTAGTAAATTGAAGAAGAGTAAATAACTGGGTGGAAAAAAGCTTTACAATCTGGTTTTGACACAAAATTTTGCCTGGGGAGAAATCATGGTAAAAGAAATTATTCTGATAATATTGTTGTTTACTACGGGCGTTTTACTGACGCTCGATTACATACCTGTAGATTCGGTTGATATTACTCCGCCCTTGCGTGACAGTCTGGCTTTTTATCACGGTGAAAGCTATGATTATTTCTTTTATTCCCAAGAAGATGCCGAGTTTATCTGGGCTGTTCATTTTGATTTCACCTCCTACTTTACAGGATTGGATTCGCTATTCTTTCTTGCTCAAGGAGCATATATTTATATTCCTTTTAATGATTCTGATAACGATCTGAAAGTTAAATTATGTGTGAACAGTGTTAATCAACCCGGAGATGAACTGTTTTCTGCAGTTACCGTTAATACTGAAGCCGGATGGAATTTTATTCCTTTCCCAGAAAATACAGTTCAGGATGTCTGGTTACTCGTTGATTACCAGACCGATCCCACCTCAAATTTCATTGCTGCATCAGCGGGTGACGGTACTCATAGTTTTTACTGGGAAGACAACTACTATCATAATATGTCTGCCAATGGTTTCAATGCTGAATTTTTATTTGATCTATATGGGGTTTTTCTCTTTCCCGATTTTGATATCGAAGTATCTCTGGATGCTTTTAATTTGGTCGGAGATTTCGAGAATGAAGAATTTTCTTTATCCGAGACCATTTATCCAGAATTCACTATTAAAAACAATACCCAGTCCATTGTCGACACTTTGTACATAAAATATGAACGGATAAGACCCGACACGTTTTTCATAGATAGTCTTTATTTTTATAACCTGCAGCCCGAAGAGATCATAGAACTTGATTCTACGGATACAGCCCCATATGCCATGACATTACTGGATAATCCCTGCCAATATATTTTCCGTGCAACACTATATGCCGAAGGTGATGAATTTGCCTTTAATAATTCGGGTTCCTTTGAATTCGACACTTTCAATCTTGAACGAGAATTTGTACTTGTGGAAAATGCAGTGAGGTTGGATCAATACAGTCCACAGATCTGGATAGCACAGGAAGAAATTGTGAATCTGGATTCCTGTCTTGTCCTGAACTATTTTTCCAACTCCCTGGATCAACCTTTTTACAATATAGATTCTTCAAACCGTTACCATTTTTATGATCTTGGTAACTATCCCGCAACAATAATCGAAGGGGTTGATAAAATCATAGGTTATATGGAATCATATTATGAAGAACAGTTTCAAGAATCTTATTCATCGGCTCTGGATTCCAAAGGGTTCGTGACAAATGATTCTCTATATTCAATCCATGATGATGTGAGCAACGACGTGCAGCTTTCCCTCTATCTACGTAATGTTGATACACGGTTATTCGGATCTTATCTGCATAATTGTACATTCTATGCGGTTGTAGTTGAAGATAGTCTGGAGATCAGAGAAAATATTTTGGGCTCTGTTCTGCTGAATATTATTTCTGAAGCCAGTTGTGATTCTCTTTATCAAAACAACATCGCAACATTTGATGTGACTTTCAACTTGGAGGATGACGTTCCTTTCATCAGTAATTATAATAACTGTAAACTTTATTTCTGGATACAGAATAATGAAGATAAGAGGATACATTATGTGCTGGATACTTCTTACTTATCTGACTTTGAGTTCGATCTGGTGACGGGTTTCGGTGATGATAATATCCAACCTTATCCAATGTCTGTAATATCCTATCCTAATCCTGCTGTGCTGACTGAAAAATTATATATCGATCTGGAATATCCCCGCGATATTGAAAATGTCGATATCAGGATCTATAATCTTAAAGGTCAACTCGTGAAAAAAATACTTTTGCATCCGGAAAACGGGGAAAGATCCGCAAGCTGGGATTTTACAGATCATACAGGCAGGAATGTAGTAAGCGGAATTTATTTTCTTAAGACCAGTTTTAGAACAGGAAGATCCGTCCGTAATGAGATAGATAAAATCGTATTAATCAGAAATTAATGAAGAAAAAGAATATTTTAGGATCAGATTATATTGAACTCACCGGGAGCGTTCATAATCACACTAAATACTCCTACGATTCTAAAGTACCGCTGAAAAAGATAATTCGATTAGCTCTGAAATGTGAATTAGACTACATAACGATCAATGATCATCGTACATTTGATGCCAGAAATGATCCTAATATTTTATTGGAGAATGATTTACTTATCATGGTAGGAGCAGAGATCAATGATCCGGATAATAACAATCATTATCTGGTTTTCAATACGGATAAAATCATCCTGAATAAATCAGCCGAGGAATATGTAAATTATTATAAAAGAACTTCCGCTATAGGTTTCGCTGCCCATCCCATAGAACACAGAGTCAATTCAGCCTTCAGGAAATATATTTGGACTGATTTCAATAATAACCAATTTGATGGGCTCGAGATCTGGAATTTTTTGTCAGAATGGGTAGGAAAGCTGAATCCCAAAATCAATGGATTACTTTTTGTATTGTTTCCCACTATTTTCGTATGTAAACCCTTGCCGGAGATCCTCTCCTGGTGGGATGAGATGAATAATAAAGGCATGAAGAAATCAGCAATAGGTAGTGTGGATTCCCACGAAGAGAAAATTAAAAAATTCGGGATCCTGTTTAAATTTCTGAAACACAAAACCCTTTTCAACACCATTCGTACAAATGTTCTGTTAGCGGAAGGTGTATCAATTTCACAACAGAATGTTCTTGAAGCATTAAAAAAGGGAAATAGCTACATCGTAAATTATTATATGGGAAATCCTTATAACTTCTATGCAGGGATAAAATCAGTGAACGGTGACAGTATTATCTTTGGTCAGGAAATTGATTTTCAGGAAAATATGAAACTCTATTTCAGACTTCCTGTTACCTCGAGGGTAAGCCTGATCTGCAATGGAAAAAGGATCTCATCGCGAAGAAATGACAAGGGATTTTTTTTGTTATCCAAACCCGGGAATTACCGTTTGGAAATAACCCGTTGGGGTCGAGGATGGATCTATACAAATAATTTCTATGTAAAATAAAAATAAGGATTAACAATGGAAAGCAGATTGTTCGTAAATGATTTGGGACAGTATATGAATAAAGAAATAACTGGAGATTTTCTGGTTCTACAGAAAGAATTACGCGAAGGTTCCAGAGATTTCTTTATCAGAATGAGATTAGGTGATAAATCGGGATCGATTGCAGCAAATATCTGGAATAACGCCAAGGCGATAACGGAAAAATTCAAGGAAGGTGATGTAATCAGGGTAAAGGCGGTTGTCATCAGTTACAAATCTCAGTTGCAATTAACAATTAACAAAGTTCAGCCATTAAAGGAAGAACAGTACGACCTGGTGAATTTTATTGAGACTACAAAGCGTGATGTAAACCAGTTATCCGAGAAACTATTTACTTACATAGATAACAACAGGAACGAGTATCTGAAAACACTCTTAAAATCTATATTCGATGATAGAGAATTTTTCAGTCTGTTCGCCAGAGCACCTGCTGCCAAGACCTGGCATCATAATTATGCCGGGGGTTTAATCGAGCACACGATCACTGTTGCCGGGATCTGTGATTTTATTTCACACTTGTATCCTGTGAACAGAGATCTGCTTATTTGCGGAGCATTATTGCATGATATCGGCAAGGTTTATGAATATAGCTCCGGCTTAATTGTTGATTTCACTGCTGAAGGCAGACTGTTAGGTCATATTCCTATCGGCGATGAATTTGTCAGTCGGAAAGCGCGAGCTCTTAATAATTTTCCTGCCGATCTTTTGATGAAGCTTCGCCACCTGATCCTCGCCCATCATGGTGAATATGAAAAAGCATCAGCCCGATTACCTCAAACTATCGAGGCTGTTTTACTACACCATGCTGATAATCTCGACGCTCAAGTTGTCGGTGTGAAACAATTAGTGGATCGTGCTCAGAAATCAGAATCTGAGTGGACTGAATATGATAGACTGAATAACAGGTATTACCTGATTCGGTAAGTTATGTTCCAAACTTCAGTTCTTGCGAGTGGAAGTAAAGGCAACAGTATCCTGATCCGGACAGAAAAAACAACGTTTCTTCTCGATGCGGGTTTAAGTGGGATTAAAATCATCAATGCCATGAACAAGATAGGTGTTTCAGGTGAATCTTTGCATGCAGTTCTGGTTAGTCATGAACATACTGATCATATCCTAGGTGTCGGTATCTTAGCCAGAAAATACAGGATACCTATCTATATCTCGGGAATAACCTATCCTATATGTAAAGGACGATTGGGTAAATTACCACAGGATGCTCAATTCTTCAATAATGGAGAAACTTTTTCAATCGGCGATATTTCGATCACACCCTTTTCATCTTCCCATGATGTAGTCGATGGGAGTAATTTCATTTTTCAGAAGCTGAATGACTCCACCCGAAAATTAGCAATAGCGACTGATCTTGGATTCAGTTCAAATCTTTTAATAACCAAATTGAAGAATTCTTCCACGATTATATTGGAAAGTAATCATGATCTGGAAATGCTGCTTTCCGGACCTTATCCCTGGCATTTAAAGCAAAGGATCAAAGGTAGACAAGGGCATCTATCCAATGAACAGGCAGTTGGAGTAATATCTCAGATATTTCATTCAGGGATCAATAATATTATTCTTGCACACCTTAGTGAAATTAACAATCAGCCTGTTCTTGCATACAATAGTATGAAAAATTATCTTGAAACAATCAGACACGATATAAAATTGGTTGTATCGTCTCAATATGAACCTACTGATCTGATAGATATTTGAAAGGAATAGTATGTTGATAGCTGTGTTCGGACTGTTAGTTGGATTTGTTTTCCTGGTAAAAGGAGCAGATTTCCTGCTCGATGGTGCTACATCCCTGGCAAAAAAGTTTTCAATCTCGGAAATAGCAATTGGACTTACAGTTGTTGCTTTCGGTACTTCATCACCGGAACTGGTCGTAAACATTTTATCCAATTTGAAAGGTCATGATGAGCTCTGCTTCGGAAATGTTCTGGGCAGTAATATTTTCAATATCCTGGTGGTTCTCGGTATAGGAGGATTGATCTATCCCATATCGGTCCAGAAAAATACGGTAAAAAAAGAAATCCCATTCCTCCTTATTGGGACAGCATTTGTACTTCTACTGGCAAATAATTTTGGTTTCCGTGGTAATTATCTTTCAAGACTCGATGGATTATTGCTCATCTTTTCACTGTTGATATTTCTTTATTATGTCATTGGAATTTCTAAAAGCCAGGTTCCTGATGAATATAATATTATTATATTTTCCAACTTCAAAACAGGTTTATACATTTTCCTTGGAATAATCGGTCTCTTCCTCGGAGGGGAGATGGTTGTACGTAATGCTGTGAATCTTGCCAGAATGTTCAATGTAGGGGAGAAGTTGATTGCATTAACAATAGTTGCTCTGGGCACTTCTCTTCCGGAATTTGTAACTTCCATAATTGCAATCACCAAAAAAAGATACGATCTTGCAATTGGTAATGTAATTGGATCCAACCTATTCAATCTTTTCATGGTACTGGGAATAACTTCCCTGATAAATCCCGTCAAATTCAATACGGAACTTAATGTAGATTTCTATTTCCTGCTAATTGTTACCCTGATCTTTCTGATCACCATGTTCACCGGTAAAAAAAGAAAACTGGATCGCTGGGAAGCCGTTATGTTCATTGTGATGTATGGATTTTATTTACTTTTTATCATTCACCGGAAATAGTATGAATCGTTGTAATTGGTGTGTAAATGATCCTGAAATGATGGATTATCATGATACAGAATGGGGAGTACCTCTCAGGAATGACCGGAAATTATTTGAATTTCTTCTGCTTGATTCCTTTCAAGCCGGTTTGAGTTGGCTTACGATCCTGAGAAAACGAGAGAACTTCAGGTCTGCTTTTGATGATTTCGATCCTGAGAAAATCGCTGAATATGATCAAAGTAAAATCGATCGATTACTGGTTAATAAAGGGATTATTCGCAACAGGTTGAAAATACGAGCAGCAATAAATAATGCCGGGAAGTATCTGGAGATAAGATCTGAGTTCGGTAGTTTTTCTGATTTCATCTGGAGCTTTGTTAAGGGTAAAACCATTCACAATAGCTGGAAATCCATGAATGAAATACCTGTAAATTCGCCTGAATCGGATTTGATGAGCAGCGAGCTGAAAAAAAGGGGATTTAAATTTACCGGTTCAACTATTTGTTATGCCTTTATGCAGGCTGCAGGTATGGTTAACGACCATGTTGTTGATTGTTATCGTTACCAGGAATTGCGAAACAGGAAGTAACTTATGAGTAAAACTCTGAAAAAAGAGGTTCTCAGTTTTTTTAAACCAGCTCAGATGGTCTACTTGGGAAGATCCTGCTGATCCGGATTATGCATTATTAAAATTGTCATTAAAAGAATTTGAATATTTGGCTATAGGAGAGTTGAGGGCAAAGACTTTTGTCTGGTCAGATGAAGATTAGTCAGTTTTTCCCTTAATAAGTTTGTCATAAATATCCATATATTTTTCAGCCGTTTTCTTTAAGCTGAAATTTCTTTTGGATTCATTCATTATTCGTTTTATTTGTTCGACTTTTATTTCATCTGGCATTTCATAGAACTTCAGAGCTTCTCTGATCCCGTATTCCAAACCGGCTTTATCAGCGATCTCAAACAGAAAACCGTTACCTTTATCATTCTTTACATCCAATTGTTCAACTGTATCTTTTAATCCACCTGTAGCTCTGACAACTGGTAAGGTTCCAAAACGGGGTGCTTCCATTTGAGGTAATCCACAGGGTTCATAGCGTGACGGCATCAGAATAAAATCACTTCCTGCTTTACCGAGATTGCTGAGATCTTCGTCAAAGTGTTTAAAGGCGATATTTGCATTGGATATGGATATTTTTTCCAATAGCTTTTCATGTTTAATGTCACCATTAGCTACTATAGAAAATTGAATATTGTACTTATTTACAAAATAAACAACATTTATTATCAAAAGTTCAGGTGATTTTTGGAAATATAATCTGTTAGGCCAGAAAAAAAGCGGAATATCAGCTATTTGCGGCAATCCCATTTTTTTCTGGAACAATTTTTTATTTAAAGGTTTAATATCTTTCATCGTATGTTTATTGAAATTAATGATCCCGTCTAAAACCTTAGGATTAACGGTGTCATTGGGAGCGTTTAATATTCCCAGAGCTCTTCCCTGTTCACATTTCTGTTTGATCATCTCATAAATAGAACGAGGCACTATTTTATCAAAGTGATTGTCTTTCAGTTCTTTTAGAAAAGTATGACTTACTGTATTGAAATAATCCGCTGCAAAAATAGCACTGGCAGTGAAATCCACTTTATTGTTGTCAAAATGCTGCTTCCAGTTGGTTTCAATATCAACAGGAAATTTCTCGAAATATAACCATTTAGCAAACTCCAGCGGTTTGATCCCTGAAAGTTCGATCTGCATTAAGGTTTGATTTTCGGTGAATACATTATGCAGAGTAAAAAGCGATTTGATCTTCTTAGCCCGGGCAGCGGCAGGGACCAGAGCCGTCATCCAATCATTACAGTGTACAATATCCGGTTGCAGCCAATCCAGTAGATTATTGATAATATATCTCTGGAAAACAAGAGCTCTGCGAATACTGGAATGAAGACTGTGTTCCTGGTAGGGGTCGTTAATATAGGAAAAAGCGCTGTCATTAACCAGATGAATACCCCTTCCGCTGAGTACTATGGCAAGTCTGTCAATCTGTTCGTTTGTTATTGCTGCAACCTTTTTTATCTTATTATCGTATTTAGGTAAAACTATATGCAGTTCATATTCTTTACTCTCATCCAGATATCGGATCAAGCTGGCAGAAATATCACCCAGACCACCACCTTTAGCTGCGACAAGATTGGCAGCATTTCCCATTCCTTCGGGTAATTCGGTTACTTCCGGGGTACATAACAGGATTTTCGGTCTTGATTTCTTTATTGAACTTCTAAAGATTTTCTTTTTGTTTTCTCTGGCGAGTTTTTCTATTTCTTTTTCCATGATTTCACACCTTTTTTTACAGTCCAAGATCTTTAAAGAGTAACATCTCTTTATCCTGATTCACCCAGGAATATTTCACTTCTCCGATATAAACGGTATGATCTCCACTTCTGACTTGAGTAATAACCTTGCATTCGAAATTAGCAACAGCAGCTTTAAAAACAGGAAATCCTTTCAATCTTCCCGGTATCCAATCTTCTTCCGATCGGGACAATTTATCGATATCTCTTCCGGATTCTGTTCCACTTATGACAACGGTATTCTTCATTTCCCGGGAAGGAAAACATAGATTAAAGTACCGTTTATTCTGTAAACATTCGTAAGAATATCTGCTATGCCCGATTGAAATAGCAAACATCGGAGGTTTTATGGAAGTGCGCATAAACCACTCCAGAGTTATCAGGTTATATTTATTCTGCTTATCCTGAACTACTGCAAGAGTTAATTTTGCGGGATTTTTTATGAATTTCAAAGCCAGGGAAAAATCTATTCTTTCCATATTTAAAGCTCCTTCGTAAATTGAAAAGCAGTAGCTTTTATTTATTGTCAATCAATATTTCCTCTATAAAAATCTATTGACTTGAGTTATGATATTTATACTTTGCCAAGAATAATAGTAAGGAGTAAATAATGAAAAAATATACGATTCTGTTTGTAATTATTGTATTAATCATGCTCAGTGCATGTGGAAAAAAGGAAATAAAAACCGATTCAGGGACGGAAGTGATCTTCTGGCATGCAATGGGAGGGCCCTTAGGTGATGCATTACAGGAATTTGTCGATCAGTTCAATTCTACTCATTCTGATATTACTGTAAATGCCATCAACATGGGCAATTATACAGCCCTTTCTCAGAAACTGATGGCTTCAATCCAAACAGGCAATCAACCGAATCTAGCTCAGGCATACGAAGCCTGGACAGCGAATATGATCGATGGTGATGTGCTTGTCCCGGTACAGGATTACATCGATGCTGATCCGGATTTTACCGATGAGGATCTTGAAGATTTTTATCCCGTATTCCTGTCTTGTAACACGATCGAGGATAAACTTTGGTCTTTCCCATTCAACAAGAGCGTGATGGTCATGTATTACAACAAGGATATCCTTTATCAGAACGGGATCGATCCGAGCAAACCACCCGTAACCTGGGATGAATTTCGTGATTATTGTCAGAAACTCACCCTCGATAGAGATGGCGATGGCAAAATAGATCAATATGGCGCAGCTCTGAAAATAAGTGCCTGGAAATTTGAAAATCTGTTATTGCAGGCTGGTGGGAAAATCATGTCTGATGATAATACAGAGCCTCTTTTCAATGATGAAGCCGGAATACTCGCCCTGGAATTTCTTTCAAATATTCTCATTGTAGATAAAACGGGATACCTTTCACCCGGGTATGAAGGTCAAAACGATTTTCTGGCAAGTAAAGTTGTGTTTTATGAAGATTCCAGTGTTTCCCTGGCTTATATGAATAGGACGGGTATTGATTTCAACCTGGGAGTTACAGCCATACCAATCAGAGATACACGTAAAAATCTGATCAGTGGTACCAATGTTGTAATTTTTAAATCTGAGGATAAAATGAAAGAAGCTGCTGCCTGGGAATTCATCAAATGGTTTACAGACACCGAACAGACTGCACACTGGTCCGAGTTGACATATTATATGCCTGTACGTAAGAGTGCTTTTCAGGAATCTTCCTTAAAAAAACGTCTGAATAATAATCCTGAGATCAAAGCAGTTTACGATCAGTTGAATTATGCCACTTTCGAACCCCAGATCAGCGAATGGTTCGAGACCCGAAAATATTTGGAAGAGCAAGTCATAGAAAAAGTTGTAAGAGGTGTTTTGACCCCGCAGGAAGCACTGGATAATGCTGCCGATAAAATCAAAAAAATGATCGCTTCCCGAGAATAAATATTTTATTTGGATATTAAGCCAGTATAGATAGATTTTCTTAAATCCACAACCACGACAGGAGAAAGAATGAACATAAAAATAAAATTTCCGGATGATTCCGTAAAAAATTATCCGCAGAATATTACTCCTCTGGAAATTGCAGAGAGTATCAGTGAAGGATTAGCGCGTAACATCGTAACCGCGAAGGTTAACAAAATGATAGTCGATCTGAATTATCGGATCGACAAAGATGCCAGGATTGAATTGATCAAATTCGACAGTGACCTCGGTAAAGAGGTTTACTGGCACAGTACTGCTCATTTAATGGCTCAGGCAGTCAAAGAACTTTTCCCTGATGTCAAGGTAACTATCGGACCGTCTATAGAGAATGGCTTCTATTATGATTTCGATAAGGAAGTCCCATTTACCGATGAAGATATCATTCGGATCGAGAATAAAATGAAAGAACTCTCGAAACAGAAACTTAACTATAATCGTCAGGAAATCAGTAGAGAAAAAGCGATAGCCTATTTTTCCGATATTAATGAAGAATATAAAGTCGAGATTCTGCAGGATATACCTGAAGGTGAAACTATATCCATGTATACTCAGGGTGATTTTACCGATCTCTGCCGCGGACCCCACATTATCCATACTGGTAAGATCAAAGCGATCAAATTGCTTAAAACCTCAGGTGCTTACTGGCGGGGTGACTCCAGAAATAAAATGCTGCAACGGATATATGGGATCAGCTTTCCCTCCAACAAGGAATTGAAGAAATATCTCAGTGATCTGGAAGAAGCCAAGAAAAGAGATCATCGTAAATTAGGTCGGGAACTTGATCTTTACTCCATCTCGGATGATATTGGTTCCGGGCTTGTACTCTGGCATCCTAATGGAGCTTTAATGAGATCCATTATTGAGGATTACTGGAAGAAAAGACATTTCGCCGAAGGTTATCAGATAGTGAATAGTCCCCATATCGGTAAAGCTGAACTATGGGAGACCAGCGGTCATTTAGAGTTCTACGGCGAAAGTATGTACAACCCGATCGATGTCGAGGGTCAACTGTATTATCTGAAACCCATGAACTGTCCTTTTCATATTGCGATCTATCAGTCGACTTTAAGGAGCTATCGAGATCTACCTATCCGCTATGCAGAGATGGGAACCGTATACCGATATGAACATTCGGGTGCTTTGCACGGATTGATGAGAGTAAGAGGTTTTACTCAGGATGATGCACATATTATCTGCACTTCAGAGCAGTTAAATGCAGAGATAGAAAAGACTCTGCTGTTCTCTCTCGATATCTTAAAAGCCTTTGGATTTAAAGACTTTCAGATCTATTTATCCACGATGCCAGATAAAGCTGTAGGTAAAAAAGAGGATTGGGATCAAGCTGCTGAATCTCTGAAAGTCGCACTTGAGAAAAACAATATTTCCTATGAGGTCGATGAAGGTGGGGGAGCTTTTTATGGTCCCAAGATAGATATAAAGATCAAGGATGCTTTAAATAGACTCTGGCAATGTTCCACTATTCAATTTGATTTTAATCTTCCGGAAAGATTCAAGATGGAGTACATAGGAACTGATAATCAACCTCATCGTCCTTTCATGGTTCATCGAGCTTTGCTTGGTTCTTTGGAAAGGTTCTTCGGAACCCTGATCGAATATCATTCCGGCAATTTTCCGCTCTGGTTGTGCCCGGTTCAGGTTCAGGTAATTCCGATTTCCGAACATTATGAAAAGTATGGAGAAAAAATCAAGGATCAACTCGTTGCACAGGAAATTAGAGCTGAAGTTGATCTCAAAAGCGAAAAAGTTGGTTACAAGATAAGAGAAGCCGAGTTAAAGAAAATCCCATATATGCTTATTGTCGGACAGAAGGAAGAGGAAAACGGATCGGTATCGGTTCGAAAGCACCTGGAAGGAGATCTGGGAAACTTTTCCCTGAATGACTTTATAGCTAAGATCAAAAAAGAAATTGAACTGAAATGAGCGGTTGATGTTTTGGTGAAATGGAGACAGAGGAGATCTTCATGGATATAGTTGAATCTGTTAGAAAAGAACTATTGTTGGAAGCTGATGCGATTCGTTTGATAGCTGAAAAAATCGATCAGAACATCAGTAATGCTATTGATATGATCTATAACTGCCCGGGAAAGATCGTCGTGACGGGTATGGGTAAAACAGGGATAATAGGTCGTAAAATCGCTGCTACACTTGCCAGTACGGGGACATCTGCTATTTTTCTTCATGCAGCAGAAGGTATTCACGGAGATCTTGGTGTTATCCGATCAGAGGATCTAGTTTTCGCTATCTCCTATAGTGGGAATACTCAGGAATTGATCTCGATTATTCCCTATATAAAATTTTTGAAAGTGCCAATAATTGCTATGACCGGTAACAGCGATTCTCAATTGGCAAAAAATGCGGATGTTCTCATAGACTGTTCCATCCCGAAAACCTATGAACCTTTTGGATTCATCCCTACTGCCAGTACTACTGTAATCCTAGCCCTAGGCGATGCTATTGCCGTAGCTCTTCTAAAAAAGCGGAATTTCAATGAATCTGATTTTGCCAGGTTCCATCCCGGTGGGACAATAGGGAAAAAATTGATTCTCAGAGTTATGGATCTGATGCATAGCGGAAAAGAGAATCCCGAGGTGAATGAAAAAGTGAAAATGGATCAGGTTATTATTGAAATGACCTCGAAAGGTCTGGGTTGCACAAATGTGGTCAATGATCAGGGAATACTGGTCGGTATTGTAACGGATGGAGATCTGAGAAGAATCCTTACCCGATCTGCCGATATTCTGAATAAAACAGCGTCGGAAACCATGACTCCTGACCCTCGATATGTACAGAAAAATACTTTAGCTGTCGATGCTCTTAATACTATGGAAGATAATAAAATAACTATGTTACCTGTCGTTGATGATGAGCAGAGACCGGTCGGAATGCTTC
>JAUVIJ010000183.1 GCA_030592835.1 Candidatus Cloacimonadota bacterium
AAAAGGAGAAAAATAATGAAAACAGCTGATTTAATTATTGAAAATGGACTTGTGCTTCAATACGATAGATCTTCATCCTCTGGAATTTCATCTATAGCTGTAAAAGACGGCAGAATCCTGGACATAGATCTTCCGGATAGAATCAAAAGTAATTACAATGCAGACAGTTATTTATCTGCTATTGATAAGATCGTTATGCCAGGATTCGTCAACACACACAGCCATGTCAGTATGACATATTTTAGAGGACTTGCCGACGACTTACCTCTGATGGAATGGTTGAATGATCACATCTGGCCTGCAGAATCCAAACATCTCTCAGCAGAATTTGTCTATGACGCTGCCCTGCATGGTTGTGCTGAAATGATCAAAAACGGGATAACTACTTTTAACGATATGTATTTCTACTGTGGTGAAGTTGCCAAAGCTGCAAAAAAAATCGGAATCAGAGCAATTTTAAGCGAAGGAGTACTGGATTTTCCCGTAGCACAATACCAGAACAGCCAGGAAATAATCGATTATACTATAAAACAGCATGATAAATTCAAACATGATGAACTGGTTCAAATAGCATTCGGACCCCATGCAATTTATACTTGCGGTACTGATACTCTGCAGAAAATTACTAAATTGGCGGTTGCAAGAGATATGCTGGTTCATACTCATTTATCCGAAACAAAGACAGAATTGGAAGATTCCCTGAAAAAACACAAACTCAGACCTGCAGAATATCTTGATTCGATCGGTTTTTTTGACAACAAAGTGATAGTAGCTCATGCAATCTGGTTAGATGAAAAGGAACAATCTCTGTTAGCGGAAAAAAATGTGGCAGTAGCCATCAATACCAGTAGTAATCTCAAGCTGGCATCTGGTTTTGCACCGATCAAAGGGTATATGGATAAAGGTGTTACAGTCAGTTTGGGCACAGATGGTGTTGCCAGCAATAATAACCTGAGTATGCTGGAGGAGATGAGTTACACAGCAAAGATACATAAACTTCTGAATGAAGATCCAACTGTTCTGCCGGCTGAAGATATGGTTAAAATGGCAACGATCGAAGGTGCTAAAGCACTCAGAATGGATAATGAGATCGGTTCATTGAAACAAGGCAAAAAAGCCGATATTATTTTGCTGAATACAAGAGACCTTAATGTTCAACCCATGTATAATCCCTATTCACATCTAACTTATGCTTTTTCCTCCGAACAGATCAGTGATGTTCTAATTGATGGAAAGATAATTATGCAGGACAGAAAATTAGTTACTATCGACGAGGACGAACTGTTCAACAAAGCTGAATATTATCGGAATAAAATAAGGGAGAACAAATAAAATTATGAAGAAAATCTATTTGCTGATCTTCGCTTTATTTCTATGCGTTTCAGCAATATTTCTTGGAAATATTCAGGATAGTTCTGCTGAACTGAATACATTATTCGACGATTTTTTTCGCGATTATCTGGAATTGAATCCAAATACCGGGACCATTCTCGGATTGACCCGGGAAATGGGTTATGAATTCGATCGGTCCCGAATCACCAATTTTTCGGATGCGAATCTGGATAGAGAGTTAGATCTGATTAAAGTCTACTATGAGAAAGCTTTTACCTTTCCTTTGGAAGATCTTGATAAAAAGGAGCGTTTGGATCTGGCAATTTTCCAACTCTTTCTGAAAAACATTATAGATGGTGACGAATTCCGTTATCATGGATACCTGATCACCCATCTCTACGGTATACATTATGAGCTATTAAACTTAATGACAGAAAATCATTCAATATATTCCAGAATCGATGCTGAAGATTATCTTAGCAGATTAGAACAGTTTCCCGAAAGATTTGATCAACTTTTTGTAGGTTTATCCATAAGCAGAAAAAAGAATATATTGCCGCCCCGGATCATAATCGAAAAATCTCGAGATATTCTACAGGAGTTTATTTCTCCCCCTGTAGAAAAGAATATCTATTATACTTATTTCGGTGAAAGCGTAAACAATCTACCTGAAATAGATAGTTTTGGCAAAACCGAGTTAAAAAAGAGAGCTCTCGACCTGACAGAATCAACAGTCTATTCATCTCATAAAAGATTTATCTCCTATTTAGATGATATCTTACCTGAAGCCGATAACAACGCTGGAGTATGGAAACTTCCTGAAGGAGACAGATATTACGAGTATTGCCTAAAAATCCATACTACAACTGATCCTCGGATCAGGAACACTACCCCTATTCCTATTGGAAAATTTAGTAGATAATTTTCTGATGAATTATCAGAAAAAGTGAGGTTTGATATGAAAAAGTGTATACTAATCAGTATCTTGATATTTTTATTAACCGGATGTTCGGAAAATTCATCCGGGAGTTCGATCTATTCGGAACCAGTACAACAGCAGGGAGAAACTTTCTGGTGGAACGAAACAGTTTTTTACGAAATATTTGTCCGAAGTTTTTATGATAGCGATGGTGACGGTATTGGAGATATCCAGGGTATCATAGAAAAACTGGATTATCTTAATGATAATGATCCCCAGACAACAACCGATCTTGGAATAACCGGTATCTGGTTGATGCCAATATCTCAAAGCCCCAGCTATCATGGCTATGATGTCGTCGATTATACTACAATTGAAGAAGATTATGGCACCAATGCAGATTTCCAGGAATTGATCGCGGAATGCCATAGTCGGGGAATAAAAGTGATCGTTGATAACGTTATGAATCACTGTTCCAATCAACATCCCTGGTTCATTGCATCCGCAGCAGGTGACCCAGATTATATTGACTGGTACCGCTGGTCTGATACTAATCCCGGGTATCTTGGTCCCTGGGGGCAACCTGTCTGGCATTATCATAACAGCGGTCAATATTATTATGGGTTGTTCTGGAGTGGGATGCCGGACTTGAATTTTGAAACTGCTGCCGTAAAGGATGAGATGTTCGATATTGCTACTTTCTGGTTGCAGGAAATGGATGTTGATGGTTTTCGTTGCGATGCTGTAAAACATATTTTTGAAGATGGAAGCCAGTTGGAAAATACTGATGAAACCTTCGCTTTCTGGCAGGATTTTAACGATCATTATAAAAGCGTCAAACCGGAGGCTATGGCTGTCGGAGAAGCCTGGGATGAAACTGCGATTATTCTTCAGTATCTTGACGGAAGATTTGATTTCTGTTTCGAATTCGACTTGGCAAACTCGATCCTTAATTCTGTCAATAGTCTATCACCTCTGAATATTAGATCAAAAATGGCAGAAATCAGAGACTTATATCCTTATCATCAATATGGAACTTTTTTGACCAATCACGATCAGAACCGGGTTTATGATGTTTTTGATGGCGATATCGATAAAGCAAAACTTGCCGGAGCTGTCTACCTGACTCTTCCCGGAATTCCTTACATCTATTATGGTGAAGAGATCGGCATGAAAGGTTCGAAGCCGGATCCAGACATCAGACGTCCCATGCAATGGACTTCAGGAGCAAATGCGGGATTTACTACAGGCTCACCATGGCATAATTTAAATAATAACTATACACAGTACAATGTCGAAGACCTTCAGGCAGATGATAATTCGATATGGAATCTTTACCGAACCCTGATCCAACATCGTTCGGAAGAACCCGCTCTTACCATTGGCACTTACCAGGCAATCAGTAGTAGCATAACTTCTATTTATGCATTTATAAGACAATATGAGAATGAAGCAATTCTTGTTCTAACTAATTTTTCCACTAATGTTTTAAACAGCCCTGATTTTTCTGCGGAATCAACTAATTTATCAGTTGGTGATTATTCAGTTATGGATCTGATCCTTCAGGAGGATCTGCAAAATATTTCAATCGATGAAAATGGTGGTTTCGAAAATTGGCAACCGCTTTTGTTATTGGAAGGACAAACTATATATCTTTTAAAACTCTTGAAATTATGATTTTGGTAAACCAAACTTATAATTGCAACGTGCTAAAAAACGTGTTGAATTCTTAACAATAAGGATAAAATTGATAATGAAGAAATATTTGAAGAAAATCTTTTCAACTCATCACCCAGTCTACGCTAAAGCTTCCGCCTTCATTCAAATTACGGCGGATAAAACGGCTTGGCAGGCT
>JAUVIJ010000231.1 GCA_030592835.1 Candidatus Cloacimonadota bacterium
TAATAATTCAATTGTATAAATGAAAAAATACTATAATGCAACTCGTTTCAAGTTCTAACAATATAAAGATAAAGTATATATATTCCACTAAAACTTTATCACAAGAAAAATAATTGATGTTCAAGATATTTATTAATGACGTCAATATTGAATACAATTTTATGTATTGTCCGATATGAAAAACTTCTCTCACCAAAGGTTAATAATAAATTAATAAAAATTAGCCTTTTGACATCGTTTTGTTGCTAAAATGTTGCTGAAGCATTTAAGCAAAAACCCTAACCATCCATAAAAAGGATAGTTAGGGACAATCTGGCGGAGACGCAGGGATTGGCTACTTCGACGAAACACTGTTTCATCTCTCACGCCGCTACTGCGCTGCTCAGATCTCACATTGTTCGATCTGAGTCTCCAGCTTGTGGTCGAACCTCCGCAGGAAGAAACCAGGGTTCTCATCCCTGCATTAATTCAACATTCAACATCTATAATTTATAATTCAACCATCAAAAGATGGTGGTTAATTCTGGCGGAGACGCAGGGATTCGAACCCTGGATACGCAAATACGTATACACGCTTTCCAAGCGTGCTCCTTCAACCGCTCGGACACGTCTCCATTGGGATGCTGAAAAAAAATAATGCCGAAAATATGTAAATATATTTTTTAATTCTTTTTTGTATTCTCATCTGGAGGATTCTGCAAGATATCTTTAAGGATCTTTTTCATATCTTCTTTGTCCAGTGTAGTCCCGGAAATATGCTGATAAGTGTTCTTGCCAATCACTTTCTCGAAACTTACCCTGATCCGGTTGTCTCCAGCAGTTAATGTTAAAGCTTTCTTATGTCTTTTTTCCAGGATCGACACTGTGATCAAACCGCTCAGAATGATAATCCAATTTGCATAGATCCAGAAAAGGAAGATTGGTACAGATGCCAGGACGCCGAAGATGATCTCGATATTGGTTAGATGGGCAATATACCAGTTAAAAAGAGATTTAAAGATTATCCAGACAATAGCTGAGGATGACGAACCTATCAATATAGACTTGATATTAACCTTGATAGTGGGAATATAGATAAAACCAAGACTGAAAATAATGAAAAGGAGCAGAAAAGGAGTAACGTAAAGGGAAAAACCCTGTAGAAGAGGAATGCTGATGAAATTCGTAACGAGAGGGATCGAGGTAGCAGAAAGCAATACCAGAATCAATAAACCTCCAAAGATTACCATCCCCAGAAATTTGACTATCAAGGTCAGAAAATCCTGTTTTCTGAGAGGATGAACATTCAGGATATTATCAAAAGAATCGTTGATAATTTTAAACAGGGAATAAGAAGTAACAACTAGGATAATAAAATTAAAGAGGTTGAAAGGAATTTTCTTACTTATGATCTGAGCGATGTAAAGAGAAATCTGTTCAGCAGAACTGGGAAGGAAAACTTTTATGAGAATATCTTTGAATTGATCCTGAACCTTTAAAAAAGGCAGTTCAGGGAGCAGAAATAAAATAAAGATAAGAAAGGGAATAAATCCAAGCAGAGTAACAAAGGTCAGGGCAGCAGATTCTTTGAAAATCCCTTCAGCGGAAAATTTCTCCCAGAACTCTTTAAAGAATTTGATAATTTTCTTATTCATAGCGCAAAGCCTCAACTGGGTTTAATTTGCTTGCCATAATAGCAGGTATGATGCCGGCCAGGAAACCAACACCGGCTGACACCAGCAAAGCTACCAATACTATTGCCGGAGCAGCGACCAGTTCGAATTTAAGGAATTTCTCAACCAGGTTCAGTATGGATAATCCTGTAATAATTCCTATGATCCCACCGATTGTAGTTATCAAAATAGTCTGGACAAGGAATTGGATAAATATATCCCTTCTTCGGGCGCCAACAGCGATCCTGATTCCGATTTCACGGGTTCGTTCTTGTACTGTAGCTAGCATTATATTGGAGATAACAATACCACCAACAAGCAGTGATATGGCACTGATCATGAAAAATATGAAATAAAAGATCTTACTATTCTCTTTGATCTCTTCAGCCGATTCCTGTGCGGATTCGATCTCAAATACAGGTTCACCATGACGGAGATTGAGAAGGATAGATTCCAATTTATTCTTTAGCTCCGGTGCTGCTTCCGGACTGGATGCCTTGATCTGGAAACTGTAGATTTCGTCTTTATTATGGATTTTATGGATCATGGTTGTTAAAGGAATATAAGCCCTTCTGTTCAAGTAAGCAAATGAATTTTCGTTGCCAATATTATTGTTATTTTTGAGAAATCTGTGTTTCATAATGCCGATAATCTGCAATCGACGCTGCTGAACTGTTATAAATTGTCCCAGAGCTTCCCGGTTTCCGAAAAGTTCTTCTTTGATCTTAGTTCCAATACAGATCACATCATTGGAATTATTGATATCAAAATCACTGATGAATCTTCCTTCCTCTACAGACCATTCCTCTATGTTTTCAAAATCCGGTACAATACCATAAACACTGCTCCTGTAATCATTGGATCCATGAGATAGTTTGAAATATCTTCTGATTTGGGGATTAAAATACTGTACTTCCGGTAATAGAGATTGGATAAGTCTGATCTCTTTCAGAAGAAAATATCTTCTTTCATCAGTGTCTTTTTCGTATGTCCAATTTCTGTGTACCGTTATCTTGGCCAAACCGCCTCTTTCCATCATCCAGGCCAGGCTCTGTTTATTTACTCCATTTACCAGGGAGAGAACAACGATGATCGACATTGTGCCCAGCAAAATTCCAAAAACCGTGATCAGTCCCCGGACTTTCCGTGACCAGAAATCGGTAAAACCGATAACAATACTTTCTTTAAGAGCTATCGCCATTTTCTATTAAACCATCTACGATTTTAATAATTTTATGAGTTCTCTGAGCA
>JAUVIJ010000130.1 GCA_030592835.1 Candidatus Cloacimonadota bacterium
GGCGAGCGATTGCTGACGATCATGGTTATATCCCAGAGTACATTATAAGCGAAAAAGAGTAAGAAATAGAAAACCGCTAATCGGTTAACATTGACCAACCTGCTCTTTTTCAGGATAAAATACCAGGCAACTAGATTAAGGAAATTGAGAATGGAATTTCCATATTCCAGTATATAATTAATCATAGATCAGAATTTAATTAATTTCCTGACCCACCATCATCATCCTCTTCATCCCATGGTCGAGGTAAAATATTACCGGGCATGCTGCAGAATATTTCCTGATCTTCTGTAGTTTCTACAGGTGCGATCATTTCGCTTTCAAAAGGCTGAGGCATAAAATTACCTTGGGCATGACACTCATAGCCGCTGGCAAAACTTTCGAAAGAGTTACCACGAGCAGATTTAATGATACTGGCCACGCTCACGGTCGATACAAAAAATACTACGAGAAATACTACAATTACAAGATTTCTTGGATTTTTCATCTTATCCTCCTATTTTAAATAAAACATATTTATCAAAATATATGATGATTACTATTATTGGCAAGTTTTTTATACATTTAGTAAATTTTGAATTAAAATTGGTTTCTAAGAATTATTTCCAGGGAGAATATAGCTGCATAAAAAGATGATTGATATTAATTCAAGTCAATAAAGTTACGAACATTCGTAATTAATAAAATTCTTGACGCTTGTAAGCTGGCAATTTTTTTGTCTTATGAAATAAATTGAAAAGAAGCTGCTCGCTTCTACCTTACGGTTTCTTGGACAAAAAGAATACTTGTTAAGGTTTGGAAAAATTAGCTTGGATTAATAAAAAGCGGGTAGTACACCCGCTTATTTTTTTAAAAATTAAGGAGGCTTTTTGGGTTGGAGAAGTAGAGGAAAGGCTAAGACAAAGCCTGAAGTACCTAAAGAACGTATTAATCAGCAGATTAGATCACCCAGAGTTCGTTTGATATTAGACTCGGGTAAACAGGCCGGTGTTGTGTCGATTGCAGAAGCATTGAAAACTGCCGAGCAGACTGGACTTGATCTGGTAGAGATTTCACCTAATGCAGATCCACCAGTATGTAAGATCATGGATTTTGGTCAGTATCATTATCAGAAGGAAAGAAAATTACGTGAATCTAGAAAGAAACAGCATATAGTACAGACTAAAGAGATTAAATTCGGTCCTAATACAGAAGATCACGACTACAATTTCAAGAAAGTAAATGCTCTGAGATTTCTGAAACAGCATCATAAGGTAAAATTGACGGTTCGTTTCAAAGGCAGACAACTTGCTCACAAGGATATCGGATTCAGACTTCTGGAGAGATTACTCAAAGAATTGAAAGGGCTGGTTGATATCGAGGTAGAACCAAAAAGTGAAGGAAGAACGATCTATACGATAATCAATCCTAAAAAGGATATTGAAACCCTTCTCGAACGTCTCGGAAATGAACCTCAGGAAGATTAAATAAAAAAAATAATATAAAAGATAACAGACCAGGAGGAATAATGCCTAAACTCAAAACTCGCAGAGCGGTCGCTAAACGATTTAAGGTTACAGCTAAGGGCAAATTGAAAAGATCGCATGCCTTTGCAGGTCATCTATTCACAAAGAAAAGTACGAAACGGAAAAGAAATCTCAGAAAATCTGGTTTTGTCCATAGTAATGATATCGCCAGAATGAAAAAAATGTTAGGCCTGTAAAAATTTTAGAAGAGGAGTAGAAAATGCCACGTTCAGTCAATAATGTTGCCCATAAACAAAGAAAGAAAAAATATCTCAAGGCTGCAAAAGGTTATGTCGGAGGACGCAGTAAATTATATAAAACAGCCAGACAAGCTGTAGAAAAAGGATGGTTATATGCTTACCGTGATCGAAAAGTCCGGAAAAGGGATTTTCGCAGATTATGGATCATCCGAATCAATGCAGCAGCCCGAATGCATGATCTGACCTACAGCAAACTTATTAGCGGTTTGAAAAAAGCCGGAGTAGATATAGACCGGAAAGTTCTTGCCCATCTCGCTTTCCATGAAACCGAAACTTTTGAGAAATTCTGTGATCTGGCGAAAAAACAGCTTGATTAATTGAATCTGGTACAGTTCCATGAAAGAAAAACTGGAAAAGATAATCGCCAGTGCTCAGGATGAAATAGCGGCAGGTGATACTCTTCATCAGCTAAATCAACTAAAATCTAAATTTCTGGGTAAGAAAAGTGAGTTGATGGATATGATGAAACAGATGTCATCATTATCATCCGAGGAGAAACCAGAAGCAGGTAAGTTGTTGAACCTGGCCAAAAAACAGATAAATCGGTTGCTTAACTCCAGAGAACTGGAAATTAAGGAACTGGATTACAGGCGGACTCTTTCTATAGAGCAGATAGATATCACAATGCCAGGAAGACGTAGAGAAAAAGGGAGTTTACATCCCATAACTCTGGTTATGCAGGAAATTGAGGACATTTTTATCTCCATGGGTTTCGACATAGCGGAAGGACCGGATATAGAGGATGAATTTCATAATTTCGACGCACTCAATACACCCAAAGACCACCCAGCCAGAGATCTGTCAGATACTTTTTATATTGGGGATGATGTGCTACTGCGAACCCAGACTTCTACTGTTCAGGTAAGGGTAATGCAGAATCATAAACCACCTATCAGAATTATCTCACCCGGAAGTTGTTACCGTAATGAGAATGACGCCTCACATTCTCCCATGTTCCACCAGGTCGAAGCACTGGTTGTGGATGATGGTATTAATTTTGCTGATCTGAGAGATATTCTTAATGTATTTGTCAAAAAGGTGTTCGGGGATCAGATCGAATCCAGATTTCGCCCCCATTTTTTCCCCTTTACCGAACCCAGTGCTGAAATCGATATTTCCTGTGTGAAATGTTACGGTAAGGGATGCAATCTTTGTAAGGGAAGTGGGTGGTTGGAAATGGGCGGAGCCGGTATGGTTGATCCTAATGTTTTCGAAATGCTCGATATCGATTCAGAAAAATATACCGGTTATGCATTCGGGCTTGGTATAGAACGTATTGCTATGATCAAATACAAGATTCCGGATATGAGGTTACTGTATGAGAATGATGTTAGGTTTCTTAGACAGTTTTAAGATTTGGATAAATTATGAATATCAGTTATAATTGGCTGAAACAATATATCGACCTGAAGATCAGTCCTGAAGAATTACAGGAAAAAATGACCTTTGCCGGTATCGAAGTTGAAAAAGTTCATCAGATCGGGAAAGATTTGAAACAACTTAAAGTAGCGGAAATAGTAAGTAAAGAAAAACATCCTCAAGCAGATAACCTATCAATCTGCTCTGTTAATGACGGTTCAGGTGAAATTCAGGTGATATGTGGGGCTCCTAATTGCAGTACAGGTGCAAGGGTTGCCTTTGCTCCGGTTGGGACTCAATTCGATGATTTTAAAATCAAAAAAGTTAAACTGCGTGGTGTCGAATCATATGGGATGTTATGTTCGGAGAAAGAACTGGGAATTTCCGATAACCATGATGGTATCATGATATTGGCTGAAGATGCACCGGTTGGACAGGATCTGGCTTCTTATTTAAACATGGAAGATACAGTTTTCGAGGTCGAGATCACACCTAATCGACCAGACCTTTTAGGGATTATCGGAGTTGCTCGGGATCTTTCAGCCTTATTGGATCTACCACTGAAAATACCTAAAGTTCTTGTCAGTGAAATAGAAAAGAAGATCGAGAATCATTTAATCTTGGAAAACCGGGATCCTGATCTCTGTCTTCGTTATACAGCAAGACTGATAGAGAACATTACTATTAAAGATTCTCCGGAATGGTTGAAACGGAGATTGCTGGCAGTCGGACTGAGACCCATTAATAATATTGTAGATATAACGAATTTCGTACTTATGGAATACGGACATCCCCTGCATGCTTTTGATTACGATAAGATCGCTGGTAAAAAGATCATTGTTCGCAGAGCTGAAATGGGTGAAAAATTTCCTGCATTGGATGAGGAGACCTACACACTCACTAACGAGGATCTGGTCATCGCTGATTCAGAAAAACCTGTTGCTTTAGCGGGTGTGATCGGGGGAATGAATTCCCATATTACAACGGAAACGAAAAATATTGTTCTGGAATCAGCTAACTTCCTCTACTCTACAATCAGAAGAACATCAGCGAAATTTCAGATAAACACGGATTCTTCCTACAGATTTGAACGTAATTTATCAGACCAATCGACAGAAGATGCCAGTTTAAGAACAGCTCAACTGGTGTTGGAACTTGCAGGAGGAGATCTTCTCAAAGGAAAACTGGATTCCTATCCCGATCCAGTACCGCTGATGATTATCAGTGTCAGAAAATCAAGGATCAAGAAATTGCTTTCGATCGAACTTGATGATCAACAAATCATAAAATATTTAAAGGGATTGGAACTAAAATATCTGAAATCTGAGGGAGATAAACTGTTCTTTGAAGTACCTGCGTTCAGGAAAGATCTCATCCGGGAAGTGGATCTTCTGGAAGAGATAATGCGATTGCATGGTTATAATAACATCGAGTCTTTTCTGTCCGTACAGAATATCATGGATCGTCCTCGTTTCATGGCAAAGCGCAATCTTAAGTCACTGTTGCTTAACCAGGGATTTTCCGAAATCATCAATTGGAGTTTTGCCGATCCCGAAAATTTAGATAAGTTAAAACTCGCCGCAGGGGATCCTAGAAGAAATACAGTCAACCTACGCAATCCTCTGGGACAAAGATTTTCCATAATGCGTTCGACGCTGATACCAGATTTGTTGAAGACAGCTCTGTTCAATATTAATCGTGGGCGTAAAGATCTGAAGATCTTCGAATTAAATAAGGTATTTACAAATTCCGAAGGAAAACTGGCGAGAGAGAGGTTCCATCTCACTGGTTTGCTCTTGGGAAATCTTGATCCCGTTTACTGGAAAAATAAAAATCTGACGATTGATTTATTCGACGTTAAGGGTATTGCAGAAGATTTGCTGACCGATCTTTCTGTTACCGGACATACCGTTACAGAATCCGAAGAATTATTTTACCAACAGGGACATTCAGGAGATTTCAGATCTGATGGTAATATCATAGGTAGTTTTGGTAAATTGGATCCAAAAATAGCTCAGGATTTCGGTCTTGAGCAACCGATTTTTCTCTTTGATATTTATCTGGATAATATTCTTGACTCAATAGAATTTTCCATTTCAAAATTAAAAGAAATTTCCAAATATCCACCTGTCTTACGAGATATTTCCTTTATTATACCGATAAAATATCAGCTTCAGGAAGTAATAGACACAATGTTTCAGATCAATTGGCAATGTCTGGATAAGATAGTGCTGTTCGACGAATATAAAGGGAAAAATATCAGTGATGGATACAGGAGCCTTTCTTTTAACCTGATATTTGTTTCTTCCACAAAAACCTTGACGGATGAATACATTAACAATATCATCAATAAGATAATCAAAACTCTTGAAAAAAATTATCAGATCGAATTAAGGTAGGAAATGGAAAAGATTGATCTAGAATTGAATGACAAAATTCAGAAACTGGTAAAGAAATATCAGGATATTATTGCTGAGAACAAACAGTTGAAAAATCAGAACAGGGAAATTCTTGATAAAAGCAATCAATATCTGGAAAAAATAGCTGAGTTGCAGAATAATGAAGAAGTACTTCGTTCTGATATAAATGATTACAAGATCAGGCTGGAAAAACTTGCAACAGATAATGAAGATTTACAGGAACAGGTTAATAAATTCGAAAGGAATAAAGAGGAAGCGGTCGACAGGATTGACAACATCCTAAATCAAATAGATGCTTTGTAACGATGCAAACTGTGGAAATTGAGATTCTCGGAAAAAAATATTATTTTAAGAGTGATAATCCTGA
>JAUVIJ010000086.1 GCA_030592835.1 Candidatus Cloacimonadota bacterium
CAACATACTCCGGATTCTGATTGTTCAGATAATTTCTAACTGCTGTTTTAAAACCACTGAAACTGAAATTGTAATCATCCTTTCTTTTTAAACCTCTTGGGAAAATAAAGAAATCAGGATTTCCGGTTTTACTTATTTTATCGATCAGAGGTCCTCCGGGATACCCTAATCCCAGAAGTTTTGCAGTTTTGTCGAAAGCTTCACCTGCTGCATCGTCCAATGTCCTGCTAATTATCTTAAACTCCTGCCAGCCTTTGAAATGAACCAGTTCGGTATGCCCTCCTGAAACCACCAGAGCTAAGAAAGGAGGATTCAGTTCAGGATTTTCGATCTTGTTGGCATAAACATGACCCAGCATATGATTGACACTTATAAGTGGCTTTCCAATACTGTAGGCAAGACTCTTAGCAAAGGAGACACCTACCAGCAACGCCCCTATCAGCCCCGGATTTACAGAGACCGCAACAGCCGCAACATCGTTAAAAGTTATCTTGCCCCTGATAAGTGCTGCCCTGGTGACTTGCATTATGTTTTTAATATGAAGACGGGAAGCTAGTTCGGGAACTACACCGCCGAAATCGGCATGTCTGATTTGAGAAGAAATTATATTAGCATATACTTGATAATTGAGATCGATAACTGCAACTGATGTGTCATCACAGGAAGTTTCAAAGGCAAGGATCTTATTCATTTCTCAGGATCTGTATTCTCTCGGGTGTGTATTCGATCAATTTTATTCCTGCCGGAAAAGAAAATTCAACAGCGATCGATCTGGATTTATTAAGTGGTAATTTATCTAGATCTTTAGAATTAAAATATGCCCTGATCGAATTCTGGTTCATTTTATCGACAATCTCTTTAGGTCCAGTTATTAATACTGATACTTTTTGTGGTATGATAGTAATATTCTTGTTCAAAGGATATTCAATGGGTATAAGAGATATTGTCCGATTTATGATCTTGGTCTGAGCCACATCGAGTAGGATACTCTCCTTCATAATCTGGATTTGTACCTCGGGTTTCTCCAACTCTACTGATATTTTTCCATCCCGGACTTGTTTGCGTGATATAGGTTTGGTTTTTATCGAGAAAATAGCCTTCAAGACAGATTCCGGACCTGTTACCTGAATTCTCTGGTCCCGATTTAGTATTTTATTCTCCAGGAAGAATTCTTCATCGGCAGCAGTTGAAAACCGCAGTTCCAGTGGCAGTTGTTTCAATTTTTGCCTGTCTAGAAAAATAAATTGTCCCTCATCGGAACTGATATTTCTTATCTCCAGTTTAGCTCTTTCAGGGAAAACCAGGTTTGTTTCCACAATATTCAATTTGTTCTCACCATAACTAAAATTACCAGCATTGATCAAAATAAAGGGTCTGGACATTTTTAGAAAGAGATAATCAACTCCTCGACCGTAAAATGTGACCGGGATAGTGACATCGTTATTTTGTAGAAGGACAAATTTTTCGGGAATATTGTATAAAGTAACTGGAATCTCCTGCATAATCTGATGATGTTTGAGAAAGGCTTGAAATAGCCAGATCAAGCCTGCTAAAACAATTACCAATATTTTGAGCAGAAATTTTTTATTCATGGGATAAGTAATTAAAGCAGAGGATTTTAAGTCAAGCGTTTGTTATTTACGAATAATATGGGACAGTTTGGAACCCATTTTAGCTACATTCTCGTTTTCATCATTAAGCCAATCGTTAATGGTCTGCTGGGTGAGAAGAACAAATTCCTGTGATTTCTCTCTGCGGTTTTTCTGAACAACAATATTAGCAAGTTTCTTCATCGAGACCCAGATCGTTTTAATTCTTTTATCATTAGCTTCACTAAGCCACTCCCGGATATAAGGATATACTATTATTGGGTTTGCTCTGGCAACCTGAGTAAGGATGTGAGTGATTTTTTTCTGTACTTCCATCGTATCATCATCAATAGCTTTAGAGATAAAATTCATAATAAAACCAGGATCACTCTGAGCGATATTTTCCATTCCATGAAAAGAAAGAGCTCTTTTTTTCGAGTGCTCGGATTCGACCCAGCTACTCATCTTCGCTTTCATTTTATCAGGATAATGTTTCCACATCTCGTTGATAATACTCTCAGCTTCCCAGGGTATGCTGTCGAAGGTATCTTCCAGGATATTCAGTATTTTGTCTGGATCTTCTCTAAATTTCTGATTATAATAGAAGAGTGCTGTCGCCCTGACTCCATAGATTCTGTCGCTGATCATCTTTTTGATAACAGGATAAATTTTCTTTTGATCATTATATTTGATCAGTTCTTTACCTAGATATTCTCTTATAAAATAATTAGGGGTTGCAGATATCCCGATAAGTTTCTTTTCGGCTTTTTTCTCTTTGCCCTGATCAAGTAGATCGAATATTTGAGCGATCAAACCATCAAGTTCTTTTCTCGACTCAGCATCAAGACGGCCAATTTTACTCAACATGGATTACCTCGTATTGATATTCGGATTATAGATATTAAAAGCATTTTTTTGTTTTATGATTTTAATGCTATTGTACTCTAAAAATCTTAAAATGAAGACATGAATTACACTAAGGAACACTAAAGAAAATCTGCTTATTTAGTCAATAACTTTTATTTTTTATAAGATATTGAGCCGCAAGGATTAAGATTCAAGTTCCACTTTCAATTCATCTGAAAGTTCTGATTTATCGTCTCTTTTCCACCGGTCATCTATTTCCACATTAACCGGTGAATTGTTTTTTATATAGTCGACAATTGCATCCCGTAGATTCATTTCGTACCTGGTTATCTGTTCTTCCGGGATTTTGGTTAACATGGCTAATCCAGCATTACCCTGCAGCAGGAAATCCGAAGTAGTAATTCGATAGATCTTATCTTTTTCCCAGAGTTCACCCCCGATCAAAAGCTTAGTAACTCTGTCGAAATCTTTTCTGGACCTATTATAAACAACATTAACACCTGCAACTCTTAATCCGTGTCTACTCCCGGAAACTCGTAATTCGATGATATCTTTAAGAAAGGCACCATCAACCTCCATAACCACAACCTGGTTATCAAAAGGCATAACATCAAACACATTTCTGTAGGATATCGGTCCCTTTTGCAATTCACTTCTGGTTCCTCCCAGATTAAGAAAAGCAAAATCTGCTCCGGTATATGCGATCATTGCCTCACAAACAAGGTTTCCAATTAGACTCTGGGCATCATCACCCTGCCTTGAAATGTAGATATTGGTTCTCCCTATCGTTTCATTCATTCCTTCTTCAGCAATTTTTTGTCTGACAAGAATGGAATCAGCTATTTCCTGATCAGGTATAAATTCATCCTCAAAAAGGGTAACTAATACACCTTCGCGGATTGCAGGACTTTCGTAACCAGAAAGTGTCTTTGTTTCTTTATCAATTTTAAATATTATGTGCCCCACGCTGCTTCCGTAAGCCCAACCCTGAAGAACAAGGGTATGAGTAACAGGATCTTCCCAGGGTTCGGCAAAACCTTTGTGCATGTGACCGCCGAAAAATACATCGATACCCTCAACTTCATGGGCAAGCTCCTGGGCATCATATCCCCAGTTACGTTGTGTTTCATACTCATCGCCGTGATAACGGTTCTGATAGGCTGGTTCCGGATAGTAGGGTAATCCCATGTGCCCTACAACGAACAATAGATCTACATTCTGTTCCCTGACTATTTGGACATACTTCTCTAAAGCTGGCTTTGCCTTTAAAAAATCGACGTTTTTGATGTTCTCTGGATAACTCATCTTCTCAGTATCTGTTGTCGTAATACCGATAATTCCAATCTTTACACCCATTCTTTCAAAGATCAGATAAGGTTGTACATAATCCACAAGTTCTTCCGTACCTTTCTTGACGATATTACAAGAAAGAATGGGAAATTCAGCAAGTCTGTAAGTTTCGATCAGCTCCTCTTCGAGAATATCATACTCATGATTACCAACAACACTGAGATCGTAACCGATCATATTAAAATATTCAATTATCGCCTTGCCCTTGGTCATCGTACCGATAGGATGACCCTGAAAGAAATCTCCGGCATCGACTAAAAGGTTTTCTCTGGTTTTTCTGTTACTTTTGGCTCTGACGCTATTAATATATGTAGCTGCAGAACCTCCTCCACCCAACATGGGAGGAAAATCCGGATTCATGAAAACAGCTTCATATTTATCGATTCCTCCATGGATATCGTTGGTAAACAAAACATCCAGAAGTAAATCTTCTCCCTGCAGAAACAGAGGCATCATCATGATCATAAGTGAAACGAAAAATAATCTATTCATTTTCTCCTACCATTGATAATTAACCGATATTTTGAGATCTATACAAGTTTCATCGACAGTGTCAGGATTCTCCCAACCTCTATCTTGAAGATTCATATAATAATAATAATCCCAAAGATCTTCATAATCGTAATAACTGTCCTGGAAAAGATCCAGATTTTCATAACTGCGGTGGCTGTATTCGATTCCAAGATCTACTGTAAACCTTTCAAGGATCTTGAATCCACTACCTGCTGTGAACGTTGGAATCGATACCTTTTCGGCAAAAACAATTTCATTGTCCTCGTGTATACCGTAAGTTGTACGGTAACTGAATCCAATTCTCAATGGAATTTTATCCTGCAGTTTATGCTCTATACCCACATAATAATTCACTACATCATCATACAGAGAAAGTACATCGGACCATTTTACATATTCCATATCTATATTAAAGTAAGTTCGCATGATATTTCGGGGTTCATAGGAAAAACCAGCACGAAATCTCATCGGAAGAATATATTCGGAATACATTAACGAGTCTATAATGATCAGTGTATCCGTTTCAGTAAGTTCAGTAATATAAAGATAGACAGCGTCATCCAGATCTATATCATCCTTGTTGCCGGTAACATCAAATTCCACTTTGGGTGCAAAGCTGAATCCTACTCCTAATCGAGGGAGTAATTTAGCTCTTAGTCCTACTTTAAAGGTGGTAGCATCGAATTCACGGCTCAGCTCACTATGAAAATCGAACAGAGTGTCTGGATAAACAAGATCACGTGCCTGCTGAGACCATTTGATTTTTCTTTTACTTTTGGAATCTCCAAATAATTTATCTATTTCCAGACCTACTGCGATAAAGTCTTGATATTTAAAGGATGTTATCAGTGAAATTGCTTCTATATCACCCTTGGATTCCAGATAATTTTTCGCAATTATAGGAGGATAACTATTGAAATCCGAATTTTCGTTGTTCCTGACCTGTTCCTGGTAATTGGCATTGAAATCGACATAAGGTCTATAAATTAGGGAACCCGTTAGCTCAAAATCAGTGAAAGATTTCCTTCCGAAAGCTCCAATTGCCAAATCACTAAAAAAATTAGCATTACTGACATAGGTTGCTTTATCTACATATGCATCAAAGGAATTATACATAGGTAAAGAACGATTTTCCGAATTCCTGATAACTCCAATAGTTACCTGTGCACCGAAATCCTGATCCAGGAAAGACAGGTTTGCCGGATTCAACAGGTAATCAAAGAACCTGTTACCTCCCGCAGCAGCAGCAGATCCCATGGCCGAAGATCTGGCATCAATGTTCAAAATCTGATTACCGGCCTGCATATCCAAGATCGAATAGGACATTAAATTTGATAGAATTAGAATAATGCCTGCCGTGATTATTATTCTCCTCATTTATCCTCCAACTATAATATATAAAGTCTAACTTAAAATTTCCAATCAACCTGCATTCTTATACTGGTCTCTTTTCTCTCAACCCTGTCATAATAATATTCTCCTTCCTCCGGTATCTCGTTGAACATACGGAATTCATACTCGCGGGTCAGGAATTGTTTATATTTAAATTTCATAGAAAAAAAGATGTTACTGGAAATTCGGCTATGAAGATGAAACCAGTATTTAAAACCACGGTCACTTTGATCGAAATCAAGCTCTACATCTTCAAAATCCCAGAATGTAGCACCGTGAGCTTGCCAGATGGAGAAATTTCCAATCACTTTCAGATTTTTGTTGAAATTATGAGTATAATCGATAAATATCATTTCTCCATTGCTTAATGTATTAGCTTGTGCCATGTCCGGTCCGTTGGGTTCTGCCGGATCGGATAATATTGAAAGATACGGAGGTTGATCAACCTGACCATAGATGAAACCAAGAACTAAACGATTAAAATTGGATAGATTGAAGATAAAATTTAATTCAGTTTCATTTGCTATCGATTTATTCCTATCAAGATCATCATCATAGCGTTTGGTCTGAACTTTATGTCTAACTTTGATCCGGAATTGATGAATAGGTCTGTATTCCAGCTTACCTTCGAACCTGACACCCTTTCTGCTATCAGACATTCTCTCCCAGATATCTAAATAAAGTTTTGTAAGAGTAAATTTTTCATGAAAACGGTATCGAGTCTCGAAATAAACACCCTTTTCAGCAGAAGGTTGTGCAGCATTCAGGTACATGTCGGTGAGAAGGGTGTTATTAAGCCCGTAGGTCAACCTTTCCAAGACTGTATCATCAAATCTTCTGCTCTCGGAAAAACTACGATGATAAGGATTATCGAATTCAAGATCGTAATTTCTAAAAATAGTCAGTAAATATAGATTGTCAAACTGGCTGTAGAAACTTAACAGATAAGCTTTGGGATCATCACCCAGTTTGAACATAGTTCCATCGACTTCCAATTCCGCATACTCACCCTGGATAGATGTATTGGCAATTACTGTTCTCCAGTCGAATCCATACACTCGTCGGTAATCTCTGTCTCCTATTGCTGATGATTTGGTAGAATAGAGAGCAGATATCTCTTTATCGGTAAACCGCCATTTCTCTTCGGAGTCTTCTTCATCTGTTATTAACAGGTTTTTGAGATCATCTCCATCAGGTATAGTAAAATCCTTGTCGTAAGTCGCTTCATAACCGGTAAAACCCAGATGAGTACCGATAAAGGGGGAATATTCAATATGCCCACCGATGATGGTTTCTTCGAGAGCGTCAATCCTGGGGGCAATGGAGATAATATTTTCATTACCTGGAAAATTATTATAGAAATCTTCGGCTTCCTGTAGTTGATCATTATCAAATCTATGAGTCAGGGTTATGTAGGAGAGAATATCATCATCATCGGTGATCTCACCATCCCCGTTACTGTCATAAACAACTGCATCCTTCTTATCCTGAGAAAGGAAAAATACGGCATTAAGATCATTCCTTTTCCAATCCAGGGCAATACCTTTTAAAGCATACTCCTGAGTCCTGGACATATCACCGATTATCCCGGTAATTCTTTTGTTGAATCCATAGCCTGTTTTCCGGGGGCTGTAATAATCAGTATTTTCCATTACCAGACCTTCACCGAAGGTAGCTCTATAATTACCTGCTATTATGGACAGCAGGTTTCTACCCCAGAGATCGATCTCTTTTTCATATCCTACAAAATACTTTGCATTATCAAATATTTGATCTACATCCCGGTCCAGTAGAGAAACTTCGCCTTTGGGTGTATTATAAAGCACGCTGGCTTTCCATTCTTTCTGATATCTTAATCTGAGTTTATTCATGGCAGCAGCAGTATGATTGTTCATCTTAAAATAACCCCAATAAGAGGCATCGGTTCTATGGGGGATCTCTTCCATACGGATCATCGATTCCTTAAACATTTCCCGGGTTTCATCATCATAAGGACTATCATTATATTTAAACTGATAATCTACGATCAGATCCTTATCAAGAGCTTCATCCTGGTAATATACATAATGCCGCAGATTGGAGGCTCCGTAATAGGAAATCCCGGGAGAACCTCTCAGATCGCGGTAGTTGGAAATCGAATCTCCACGGGTAGTCCGGCTCAAAATAGCAGAAGCATCGATCTGGGAAACATTG
>JAUVIJ010000031.1 GCA_030592835.1 Candidatus Cloacimonadota bacterium
TCCGACCGGAGCTGTTGCATTTTACGGATCGACCATAAACCAGTCCTGGTCACCGCCAATGCGTGCTCAGGATCATGCAATAGATCTGCTTGTGGGTTGGAATTATTCAACCAATCAGGAAATCGATCAAAAATTCTCGCTCGGTGGTCTCTGGTATAACGGTTCCTGTAATATGATGGATGTCTATGGGTCTTCGGGAGAAAATGAGTTCGAGCATTGGACTATCTTTGGCGACGTTTCTCTGAGAGTTAGAACCGATACTCCGGAAAATATGAACATCAGCCATCTTCCAACTCTCTTTATTGGACTGGATTATTTTGATGTTTCAACCGGGGTCGAAAGTGCATTGGTCTGCCTTAGTGACGAGAATTATGAGATCATCGGTTCCGGATATACAGATGATAATGGTGATATTACTCTTGATCTGATAAACCCACCCCTGGAACCAACCGATCTTACCCTTACTGTCACGGCTTCTAATAAAGTAACAAGTGTGGAAACGATTTCTGTTATTCCTATGGGCGGTTCTTATGTGATCATGAATAACTATCTTACCAATGACGGTAATGATAACATCCCTGCTTATAGCGAATTAATTTCCCTTGATGTTACTTTCGAGAATGTTGGCAACGATGATGCCATTGGTGTATCAGCTATTCTCTCTACTGCAGATACTTATGTTACTATAACTGAAGCCAATGTCGATGTAGGCGATATCTCACCTCAATCAACTGTTACAATAGAAGATGCCTTTGAATTCCAGATTGCTGATGATATTCCCGATCAACATGTTGTGATCTTTGATCTCGAAATAATCGAGGATGAAACCTTAAATTCGCAGTTTAATCTGACTATAAACGCTCCCTTATTCGAACTTGGGAATGTTCAAATATATGATCCTGAAGGTAACAACGATGGTATACTGGATCCCGGTGAAACCGTAACGATTTCTATCCCCACTTATAACATCGGCCATGCCATATCGCCGGTTGCCGAAGCTTATCTAAGCTGCCAGAATGATGGAATTACCATATCTAATGGCTCTTATACGATCGGTCAGATCGATGTCGATACATGGGGTGAAGCCCTTTTTGAATTGACCGCTGATGATGATATTCAGATCGGTACTGCTATCAATCTTGCTTTCGAAGTGATCGCAGGTTCGTATGGACTGGAAGAAAATATCAGCATTACGGTCGGTCTTTGTCTGGAAGATTTTGAAACCGGTGATTTCTCTTCCTTCCCCTGGGAATTTTCAGGTGATGCTAACTGGATTGTTACTTCTGAGCCTTACGAAGGAAATTTCGGGGGAAAATCCGGCGGTATAAGCCACAATCAGACCACTTCCATGAAAATAACCATGTTTGTTCTGGATAATGGCGAATTGAGCTTCTGGAAAAAAGTTTCGTCAGAAGCCACTTATGATTACCTTAGATTTTACATTGATGGTAATGAACTGGGTTCCTGGGCAGGTGAAGAAGACTGGAGCCAGGAAATTTATAACATCACCGCTGGTGAACATACTTTCATGTGGGAATATGATAAAGATGGTTTAGTCAGTAATGGTGGAGACTGTGGCTGGGTAGACTATATTGTTTTCCCACCTAATGCCATGGGAGCGACAGGTTATATCAGCGGTTATATAACTGCTGATCCCGAACCGGATTATTCTGCTGTTGTTATTACAGCGGGAGAATATACAACAAATCCTGATGATAGCGGATCTTACACACTGGAGGTAGCTTACGGCATTTATGACGTGACAGCAGTCTTGCAAGGTTATGAAACTGTTACTATGGAAGATGTGGATGTAGCTCCTTTTGAAACTACTACACTGAATATCTCTCTACCTTTTATTGCTCCTCCGGCAAATCTCCAAGCGGAACTGGTCAATAATATCGTATCTCTAACCTGGGAAGCTCCCGATACAAGAGAAAGGGACAGGATCCTTCAATACTATAGAGTATACAGGAATTACAACGGTGGCAATTTCATCATGATCTATGCAACTACTGCGACTGATTATGATGAAGTTCTAATTGATATGGGCAGCTATGGTTACTATATAACCGCAATTTATACCAATAACAGTGAAAGTGATCCCACTGAGACGGTTTATGCGGAATTTACTTCGGAAACGAATGATCTCCTGCCGGTAGTTACCGAACTGAAAGGTAATTATCCCAACCCGTTCAACCCGACAACAACGATAAGTTATTCCTTGAAAGAAAATTCTGATGTCAGACTGGAAATATACAACTTGAAAGGTCAGAAAGTCAGGATTCTTATCGATGAAAATCAGGATGCCGGATATTATAATATTCTCTGGAATGGAGAGGATGAAAGAGGAAATAAATCTTCCTCAGGGATGTACTTCTTCAAAATGAAAGCAGGAAGATATACATCATTAAAGAAAATGGTATTAATGAAATAGTGCCATCTGACTATAGGATGATTTATGTGTTTGCATAGCAAACATATAATAAAATAAATTTTTAAAAAACATTTACAGAAAACAGATTAAACAGGTTAAAACTCCGGAAAAAACTCCCGGAGTTTTAACCTGTTTTTAATTCCGTTTATCCTTTGCAATTCCCTTTCAACGAAAGGAAAACGTAAAAAAGTTTACAAGCCTTTAGCTTGCAAGTAGAAATTTTTTCCTACAGCTTCTTATGATCCCTTTTGATACAAGGGATTAGCAGGGATTCTCTTCTAATAAAAGGAATTTGCAAAGTTCTACTGCATTATCTTGATTGAATCGCTTTAATCAAGTTTTTCAGATTCGGGTTTTTGATAATACAGTCTGCACATTCTCTATAAAACGGCTTCCGGCTTTGCCAAAGATCAAGAAGTTCGTTCTCTGTCAGTTTACTTACAAGGGGTCTTTCGGTATTTTTGATCCTGGAAAGGATTGTTTCCCAGGATGGATTTAACCAGATCACATATTTATCCTGTGTTTGAAAAAATACCCGGTTAATTTTCTGCTCAACTATTCCACCACCGGTGGCAATTATAGATCCGATTTTGATTTTTCTTAACATTTCATTTTCGAGCTTTCGAAAATACTCTTCTCCAAATTTCTCGAAGATTTGAGATATAGAAAGAGATTGTTGTTTTTCTATTACCAGATCGAGATCAAGAAATTCTGTTTGAAAAAAATCAGCAGCTTTTTTTCCCAGGTAACTTTTACCTGACCCCATGAAACCTATCAAAATTATTATCTTATCCATAATAAAAAAAGGCGTTCGCTTTGAACGCCTTCTTCTTAAATAATTACTTTATTTTTTCTCTGATTCATCTTCTGTCTGAGATTCAGAAACTTCTTCTTCCTTTATTTCAGGCTCTTTTACCGGTTCTGTTTCTTTAGTCTCAGGTTCTTCATCACCCTTATCCGGATCAGTTTTATCTTCTGTATCAATTTCAGGTGCTTCTTCTTTTTCTTCAACTTCAGGCTCTCCATCTTTGCCGGATTCTTCTATTTCTACTCCTGAATCAGTTTCTGTTGTTTCTGTTTCTTTCTGTTCTTCTACAAGATCTTCAACAATTTCAGTCTCTTTTACAGGTTCTGCTTCTTCAGTCTCAGGTTCTTCATCACCCTTATCCGTATCAGTTTTATCTTCTGTATCAGCTTCAGGTGTTTCTTCTTTTTCTTCAACTTCAGACTTTTCATCTTTGTCAGATTCTTCTATTTCTACTCCTGAATCAGTTTCTGCTGTTTCTGTTTCTTTCTTTTCTTTCTCCACAAGATTTTCAACAATCTCTGGTTCCGGAGCAATTTCCTTTTCTACTTTTGCCAGGTTTTCTTTAATAGCTCTTCTTTTCTCTTCTTTCTCAAATACCCGGCTTTGATGAGTATCGACAAAATCTTTCAATTCTGTGCTGTCTCTGGCAAAGAAATAGGCCTTAACACTAAGGATCAGACGCCTGTTTTCCAGATCTAATTCAATGATCTTCAAAGGTAATTCTTCTTCAACTTCAAAAGCCATCCCCGCTTTTTTCAAACCGGGTATAGCAAGATGAGACAAAGGCACAAATCCTTCAACTATTAAACCATCCTGCTCTACATCGACGAGAACACCTTTGGAAATTATTTTAACAATTTTTGCTATGACTTCTGAATTTATCGGTAGTTTTTCATCCAGGTTCTTCCAGGGATCGGCTGATAACTGTTTAACTCCAAGAGCAATTCTGTGAAGAGTTTTATCTATAGAAAGTACTTTTACAAATACTTCCTGACTCTTTTTAAATGCTTCCTTGGGATGATAAATCCTTTTCGTCCAGGAAATATCAGATATATGGATCAAACCTTCAATATCTTCCTCGATTTCCACAAATACTCCAAAGGGAGTGATGCTATTAACAATACCCTTCAGCTCAGTATTTATTGGATACCTCTCCTCGATCGTCAACCAGGGATTCGCTTCCATCTGTTTTAAACCAAGAGAAATCCTGCGTTCTTCTTTCGATGTCGATAAGACTATTGCTTTGATATTATCTCCCAATTTCAGCATCTGTTTGGGATGTTTAATCTTTTTAGTCCAGGACATCTCGGAAATATGAACAAGCCCTTCCACTCCAGATTCAAGTTCGACAAAAACACCATAATTTGTTATATTGACGACCTTACCGCTGACAATCGTGCCTTCCGGATATTTAACCTCGATATTTTCCCAGGGATGGGGAACCAACTGTTTTAATCCTAATGAAACCTTTTCAGTATCTTCATCAAAATCCAGAACTTTTACTTTTACCTTATCCCCTATATTCAGCATATCGGATGGATGCTTAATGTGACCCCAGCTCATATCGGTTATGTGCAGGAGACCGTCAATCCCACCAAGATCTATAAAAGCACCATAATCAGTAATATTACGTACTTCTCCATCCAGTTCTGCTCCCTGCGATAATCTATTTTTAAGTTCACCTAATTTTTTTTCCTGTTGTTCTTCCAGAACTTTCCTTCGCGAAACAATTATATTTCTCCTCTCTTCATCGATCTTCAGGATCTTGAATTCACTTTCTTTCCCGATGAACTGATCAAGATTGGGGATAGGTTTTAATGCAATTTGCGAACCTGGCAGAAAAGCCTCAAGGTTTTCAATCTCTGCAATCATTCCACCTTTGACACGTCTTTTCAGTAGACCTGTAACAGAGCCGTTACTTTCTTGAATTTTCTTTAAATGCTCGAGGTTCAAATAAAAATCAGCTTTCTTCTTAGATAATTTCAATCTGCCGGATCTGTCTTCAACAGATTCGATAAATACATTGATCCTGGTTCCAGGATCAGGTATCTGACTTGTTGAGAACTCCTTGATCGATATAGCACTTTCGGACTTGAAACCAATGTCAATCAGAACAGATCTTTCATCAACACTGACAACCACGCCCTCTACGATTTTTCCTTTTTCGAATTTACTGAAATGTTCATTTAGAAGACTCGTAAAATCATCATCTTCGGAATCGGATTTCACCTTTTTCTCAGGTTCTTTTTCTTCTTTGCCCTCTACTGGAATTACGGCTTCTTCCTCAGTTTCTTCTTCCATAGAAACAGTTTCCGATGCAGTTTCGATTTCTTTTTTCTCTTCTTCTTTTACTTCAACATCGATAACTTCTTCTTTTGGAACTTCCTGTTTTACCTCAGTTTTTTCTTCCTCAGAAACAATCTCCGGGACAGTTTCAATTTCTTCTTTCTCTTCCACCTTTAACGGTTCTTCTTTTTTCTCTTCTTCTTTTACTTCAACATCAACAATTTCTTCCTTTGAAATTTCCTGTTTTACATCAGTTTTTTCTTCAACTTCCGGTTTTTCATTTTCGACAGGATTCTTCACATCTTTTTCTTCTTTTTGATCGTTAACCATTTTTCTCCTCCTTGAATCCGGGAATATCCTCAACTTTAGAAACCTGTTTCTCGATATTCCCCACACATTTTAATATCTTATTGTACACTTCCACTATTATCCAGTCTGGAGTGGAAGCACCAGCCGTAATTCCTATCTTATCTTTATGTTGCAGCCATTTTTTGTCAATTTCGGAGGCTGTCTCAATGTGAAATGTCTTTACAAAATTTTCACTTATTCTGGCAAGCATTTTCGTGTTAGAACTATTTTTGCCGCCAATTACAATCATGAGATCACTTTCCTTTGCCAATTTGATCGTTGAATCCTGACGAACACTGGTGACATTACAGATAGTGTTGATCACCCTGAGTTCTTCACATCGGGGAACAAGAATTTTAACAAGACCCTGTAGATCCTCTATTCTGCGTGTAGTTTGCGAGATTATTCCTACTTTATTGAACTTACCTTCGGGTAGATCGGAGGATTTTGCAACAATAATCGCTTCTCCCTCTACATAGGATTTCAGTGCAATTACTTCTGGATGAGTTTTGTCTCCAAGAATGATGACCTGATAACCATCCTGACTTAATTGTAAGGCATATTCCTGTGTTTTTGAAACATAAGGACAAGTTGCATTTATAATTTCGATGTTATCCCTATGCAGCTTCGCCATTATCCCTTTTTCTACGCCATGAGAACGGATTATTGTTGGTCTGCCTTTGATCTCAGAATAATCTGAAATACTTTTAATCCCCTTTTGGGCAAGTTTCTCAACCATCTGGGGATTATGTATAACCGGACCTAGAGTGATAATTTCGTGATTTTTCATAGCTGCTTCAGTAGAGATTTTGATCGCTCTTTTTACACCAAAACAGAATCCGGAATACTTAGCTATTTTTACACTCATTTTCCAACTCAAATATTTTCTGCATTGTATGATCAGCAATACGACGATAGTTTTCTTTTTCAATCCCGGCAGCAATAAAATCTTCGATTTTTATCCATTCACCAACTACAATATACATACGGCTTTTTCCCCAGAAACAGTCTTTAAATCTATCAGAATTCTTAATATAAAGAGGTAAAATGTCTTTTCTTGTCTCCAAAGCCATCTTACCGATACCGGCTTTTACTTTAGTTGATTTCCTAGTCCCCTCAGGAAACATTATAACCATATGTCCGGAATTGAGATTGTTTTCTACAAGTTCAATCGCCTTTCTATCGACTTTTCCTCTCCTGATCGATATAACTCCCATTTTTTTTAAAAAAGCAGCAAGAATAGGATTACGAAATAGCTCGCTTTTAGCCAGATAATTTATCTGTTTTGGTATAATGGCTCCAAGAAAAAGGGGATCGTTCGCAGATATATGATTAGCAGCAATTATACAACCTTTCAAGTCTTCCAATCTTTCCGGATTAATGATTTTATAATGATAAAATATCCTCATATAGATCCGGGTAAAATATTTAATAATATCATAGAGAAGTTTCATGATTTTTCCTTTATGATCTGCAATAACATATCTACCTGTTCGGTTATAGTTTTATTTGTTGTATCGATCTCAATAGCGTCAGTAGCCTTTTTTAAAGGAGACAGCAGACGCGTGGAATCATTCCTGTCACGCCAGACAAGTTCATCCTCAATTTCATTTAAAGAAAGATCCTCTCCTTTTTCTTTTGCTTCCAACCATCTTCTCTGAGCTCTCGCTTTTACACTGGCAATCATGAAGAACTTAAAATCGGCATTTGGAAAAACTACCGTTCCTATATCCCTGCCATCCATGATAACACCACCAGACCTGCCGATCTCTCTCTGCAATTCCACCATTTTCTTCCTGACTATACCGATCACAGCTATTTCAGAAGACAGCTTTGTAATATCGGCTTCCCTGATCCTTTCGGTTACATTTTTACCATTTAGATAGATCCTGTTACCTGATTCTGAATATTCTATACTGATCTCGATCCTCTCTATTAAATCAGATAAAGAACTAATATCTTCCAAATTAACATTATTCTCCAAGGCAAATAAGGCACAGGCTCGATACATAGCACCGGAATCGATAAATATAAACTGTAATTTTCTGGCTAACAACTTTGCTGTAGTACTCTTTCCGGAAGCAGCAGGTCCATCTATTGCAATAACGTATTTTTTATCCATTAATCGTTGACCTGTTAAAACTCATAGGAAATTAAAAGTGCGCTTTTCTCGAATTTCAATCTGACCTTCTTTTTCGTTTTTTCATAATTATAAAGATGGGCATCAACATAAGCATCGATGGTTGAGAGAAATATAGTAACACCCAGCCACCAGTAGTCATTCTGCCTTTTGTAGTAATAATCCAGATACTGATTGTAATAAGTTTCATCTCCTGTAGCAATGAACTGATCATAATAATCTTCGCTTTTTTGATAATGGTAAAAAGCATATCCAATTATTGAACATTCGGTTGCTGCGAATATCCCAAACTTCAGGTATGATTCATTATATAGCTGTCCTCCACCAGGAAGGAAAAATGACAATGCTGCTGCCTTAAAGGGTTTTTTCTCTGTATCAAAACCCAAACAGTTATTCACTAGAAATAGAAAAATGCAAAGGATTAGAACATATTTCATTAATCCTCTTTACTCCTTGTCAAGGACAGTATCCAGATCCTTGATAATACTTTTTTTGAACCTGGAGTAAGAATCTTCCTTGATAGAATTTCTTATTGTTTCCATTAAATCGTGATAGAAATAAAGACTATGAATGGATGCGAGTTGCATACCAAGGATTTCATCCACATTGAATAAATGGCGAAGATATGCCCGGGAAAAATTGCGGCAGGTATAGCAATTACAATCTTCATCGATCGGTGAAAAATCCTCTTTATATCGTGCTGACTTCAGAATAAGTTTTCCTTTCCAGGAAAAGACAGTGCCCTTCCTGGCGTTTCTGGTCGGCATTACGCAATCGAACATATCTATTCCCTCACCAATATTGATCACAAGATCGGAAGGTGTTCCCACCCCCATTAAATACCGGGGTTTATCCTCAGGTAGAACTGTGTGGAGAAAAGAGGTTATGTCAACAAGTTCTTCTTTACTCTCACCTACTGCTAATCCACCAATGGAGTATCCTGGAAAATCCATTTCTATAAGCGATTTAGCACTTTCTTCCCTGAGATCTTTATAGATCCCGCCTTGAACTATACCAAATAACGCCTGCTTTTCAGTTAATTTATGAGCTTTTTTCCCTCGCTCAGCCCAGTCAAGAGTAATGCGGAGAGAATCATGAACATATTTTTTGGTAGCAGGATAGGATGGACATTCATCAAAAGACATGATTATATCGGCTCCCAGAGCATTCTGGATTTCGATGACCTTTTCCGGAGTGAACAGGTGATAACTACCATCAATATGAGACTGGAATTGAACACCATCAGGAGTTATTTTACGAAGACCCTTCAGACTCATGACCTGAAATCCGCCGCTATCGGTTAAGATCGGTCTGTCCCATCCCATGAAATCATGCAATCCCCCGGCTTTCCTGATCAAATCGTGTCCGGGTCGTAAATAGAGATGATAAGTATTGCCAAGGATAATCTGGGATCCGATTTCCTTCAATATTCTAGGAGAAAGTGTCTTTACGGTTGCTCTCGTTCCAACAGGCATAAAAACCGGAGTTGATATTTCACCATGTGGGGTTTTTAAAGTACCGGCCCGTGCTTTGCCGGAAGTTGCCAGGATTCTAAATTCTATTGTCTTCCTCCAGGTATATTATTGAAATTTAATTCATTAGACTTCTGTTCTTTGATCGATATATTTCTACTGAAAATCCGGTTGAAATCATTGAAAAAGGCAAATATCATCAAGGAAACCAGAATTACTATACCAATATTCTGCAATACAATCTGGATTTTCATGGGCAACGGCTTCCTGAAAATACCCTCGATTATGCAGAAAAATATCTGTCCGCCATCTAATATCGGAATCGGCAACAGATTCATTATCATCAATATTATACTGATCGCAGCGATAAAAGATAGCACTGTGTCCAATCCTTTCTTAACTGTCTGCTGTGACATAGTGATTATCATCACCGGTCCACCAATATTGCTTTTCAGAGCAGAGGGATTAGATAAAAGTCTATATAGTAGTGAATAATTTACCAAAACAAAGGATATCGTCGTATAACTGCCGTATTTTACCGATTCCAGAAAAGAGTATTTTTCTTTTATCTTAGCTGGCAGGTATTGCATTATCCCTATTATCCTATTATCAGCAAGAATATTCTCTTCCAGTTTAATCTTTTTATCAAAGATCTGATCATCACGCCTTATTTTCAGGGTAACTGATTCTTCAGTACTGCTGATTATCAACTCCCGCATGGTATACCAGTCTGTAACTTCTTTACCGGAGACCATTAAAATTTCATCACCGGGCATTAATCCGGCTTTATAAGCGGGATATCCAGGAGTTACCTCACCGATCCTGGCTTGTGCATAAGGCAGAATTTCCGAAATCCAGGTTTCAGGCAATATTTCATCCGTTTCAATGATAAAAGTCTCACCGTCTCTATCTACCAAAAAAGTATTACTGCCCTCTTTTTCCGTATATTTAATCAGTTGGTTCCAACTTTGGATCTTTTTTTCATTCAACTCAATTATTCTATCGTTTAACTGGAAAAAAGAATATTGTTCCTGATCGAACTTTCCGATAATTGGATATTGGTCTTCGAAATTTTTCCCGACCAGGAAAGACAATATGAAAATAAATAAGGCAAAGAACAAATTCGCCATAGGTCCGGAAAAGGCGATCAGAGCTCTTTGCCACCATGGTTTGCTTTTAAAGGTACCTACTTCATTCTCATCATATTCTTCATCAGGATTTTCTCCCTTCATCTTGACATATCCGCCCAAAGGGATCAGAGATATCCTGTATTCTGTATCCTTTTTCCTGAATGATATCAACTTGGGACCAAAACCTATTGAGAACTTTTCGATCACGACACCAAAGAACCTGGCCATAAGAAAATGACCCAGTTCATGAACCGTTATTAATAAGCCAAGAGCTATAACAGCCCCGATGAAATATAGCATTATTCAACCTTCTAAGTGATTTTATTTTTCAGTAACTAAAAGGAAATGGAAGTTACTCAGGTCAAGTTTTTTGCTTTATGGAAAAGCATTTCGAGAATACTGATATTTTCATTTGACAATATCTTCTCCACTTGGCAAAGGACAAAGAAGTTATATTTTGAAAACAGGATTTTATGAAGATATTACTGTCTATATTAATATTTGTACTCCTTTTTTCTGCCTGTAGCAGAAATAAGGTCAATCAATCTTCTAAGGTTGATCACCATATTTATTTATCCGGATCCTTAAAAGCGGGAGAATCCCTGGCTGAAGCCTTAATTAAGCAGGATATTGATAATCCTCAAGTATATCTGCTTGTTAATAAGCTTAATGAGATCTATAATCTTCGTAAAGCCCATCCTGCAGATAGCTTTCTTATCAAAATTGATACTCTTGGAGTGGTAAAGGAACTCTCATACATACCGAATAATCAATATACTTATAAAGTACTGAAAGATACTTTAGATGATTATTATACCCTCATCGATACATTAAAGATGAAGAAAATCATTAAATTCTGTCAGGGTGAAATTGAATATTCATTGTATCAATCGATGATCGATCAGGGAGAGGGAAGTGCGTTGCCGGTCATGTTCACACAGATATTCCAGTGGGATATTGACTTTTTCATTGATCCTCAGAAGGGGGATAAGTTCAGGCTGATATATGAACAATACATGGCTAATGATTCTTTTGTTCGATATGGAAATATTCTGGTAGCTCAATATATCAGCAGAAATTTTGATAAAATTGCTTATCGATATACAAATGAAAAGGGAATTACCAGATATTATAATGAAAAGGGAACCTGTTTCCAGAAAGCCTTTTTGAAATCTCCCCTGAATTACAGGCGCATCTCATCTTATTTCGGATATCGTACACATCCTATAACCAAAAAAGTCAGATTTCATAATGGCGTGGATTATGCTGCCGCCTATGGTACACCTGTGGAATCAGTCGGGGATGGAGTTGTAATCCATAGAGGGTGGAAAGGTGGACATCCAACCGTGAACGGAAGATCAGGAGGATACGGTAAAACAGTGATCATTCGGCATAGCAATAGTTATAAAACTCTCTACGGTCATCTAAGTAGCTATAACAGTTTCAAAGTTGGAGACCGGGTCAAGCAGCACGATGTCATTGGTTATGTTGGTTCTACAGGACTTTCTACCGGGAATCATCTCCATTATACAATTTATCATCATGATCAAGCTATAAATCCCATGAAACTGAAAAATGTCTCGGGTCCGCCTGTACCAAAATTCGAAATTCCCATATTTAAAGCTCATATTGATTCATTATATCAGATATTATCTGCCGATAGTATTTTGTCGGTTTCTCCGGGAGATGAGAGTTCTCTGCATATAGAAGAATTTGATGCTGTTAAGGATGTGAATAAAGGCTATAAAAACAGGTTCAATTTCAACACAATTCTGCTCATCCTTTTATCTGTCTTAATCATAGCACTAATAATCAGAATTGTGTCTATTTTCAGATCAAACAGAATTCGTTACTAAAATTAGAATTCAAAAAGTTTTTCTCTTTCCCTGTATTTTCTATTATATAAATCCAGTAATATTTTATTCTTTTCATCAGCAATTTCATAATCACTACTGATAATTTTGAAGGCAAGGTTACGTGCCTGCTCCAGTATTTTCTGGTGTTGGATAAGGTTGGCATGTTTAAATGCAGGTAATCCGGATTGTTCCGTACCGAAGAATTCCCCCGGTCCTCTGATTTCAAGATCTTTTTCTGCAATTATAAATCCATCTCCTGTCGAAATCATGGTCTGAAGTCTTTCTTTCGCTTCTCTGCTGATTGGCA
>JAUVIJ010000218.1 GCA_030592835.1 Candidatus Cloacimonadota bacterium
CGAGCGTTTTTGCTACTAATGAAGATGATTTTATTTCCCTGACCCGTGAGGTTAATCGATCCAACTCAGATTTTATTGAATTGAATTTATCCTGTCCAAATGTTTTTGATGAATTTGGAGTACCTTTAGCTGCATCCAGAGATAAGGTTCACAAGATAGTTAAAGAAGTGAAGAATTGTTCCTCTCTTCCTGTTATTGCTAAGCTTTCCCCTAATGTACTTAATATTGTGGAGATAGCTTTATCTGCCGAGGAGGCGGGAGCAGATGCACTCTGTCTTATCAATACTGTTGGTCCCGGAATGCTAATCGATATTGAAACTATTAAACCTGTTCTATTTAACAAGTTTGGCGGATTATCCGGTGCCTGCATCAAACCTATTGCTTTGAAATTGATCTACCAGACTTACAGTGAAGTATCGATACCGATCATTGGCATGGGAGGAGTAAAAAGTGGTGAGGATGCTATTGAAATGATGATGGCGGGAGCTTCCCTGATAGGTATCGGTACTGCAATATACAATCGTGGAATAGAAGTTTTTGATCTGGTAAATAAAGAAATGATCGATTTCATGTCTGATCATAATTACAGTAATATTTCTGAGATTCCCCGATTGGAAAAACTGAAAGAGAACTGAAAAGGATTGAGGTAATTTTGCGGAGAACTGTAAAAATACATGATATAATCAACGAATCAGATACAGTCAGGACTTTTGTTTTTCACTATTCCTTAGAAGCTGCTCCCGGTCAATTTATCATGCTGACAGATTTTGCTGGTGGTGAAAAACCTTTTTCACTTTCGGATTCTGATACTACAACCTTTTCGGTTACTATTAAAAAAATAGGTAGTTTTACCAGTAGATTATTTCGAAAAAAGATTGGAGATTTTCTATCTTTTCGTGGTCCTTTCGGTACCTGTTTTACGGAAAAACGGGGAAAAGTTTTGTTGGTTGGTGGTGGTTATGGAACCCCTCCTCTTTACTTTCTGGCTAAAAGGCTGATATCTACAGGAGCACAGATCATTGTCGTAAATGGTGCCAGAGCAGAGTCTGATCTGCTTTTCTGTAATCGGTTTGAGAAATTGAACCTGGAATACCAAAATATAACCCAGTCCGGTTGTCTGGGAAAAGAAGGTACTTCGGTAGATCTGGCTCAAGAGGTTCTAAACGATCATGAGATAGATTTTGTCTATGCTGCAGGACCGGAATTGATGATGAGTGAATTGAAGAAATTGCTTGAATCCAAACCTTATGAATTCCTGCTGGAAAGATACATGAAATGTGCGATCGGGATTTGCGGAAATTGTACTGTTGATCCGATTGGGATCAGGTTATGTGTAGAAGGACCTGTTCTGTCGAATAAGATCATCGAACAGTTAACAGAATTTGGAAAATACCACCGGGATGCTTCCGGGAAAAAAGTGGTATTTTGATATGAAAGATATCCTCTTGAAGCATTGTACTCTGGCTGGGAACTTACAGGATATACTGCTTTCAGGAGGGAAGATCGCAGAAATAGCAGAGGAAATCAAGACGACTGCTTATACCTTGAATTTATCAGGTAAAACTGTTCTTCCGGGAATGATTGATCCACACACCCATATCAGGGATTTGGAACAGGCTTACAAAGAAGACTGGGTTTCAGCTTCCCAGGCAGCACTGGCTGGTGGTGTAACCACTGTTTTTGATATGCCCAACTCAGTACCTCCAACAGTTGATCTGGAAGGATTTAAAGCTAAGATCAGGGTTGCCGAAAAATCCATTATCAATTATAAATTTTTTATCGGAGCCAATAAAAATCTCTGGAATATACGGGAAATAGTTCAATACAATCCGGAACTTGTTGCCGGGATAAAGCTTTTTCTCTCCCAATCGAGTACAAATCCTGTAATTAAGGACAGAACCTTTTTATCGGAGATATTGCATCTGGCTAAAGAATTGAACTTAATCGTAGTTGTTCATACTGAGATGCAGGACTGCCTCGATTCCTGGGCTGCAAAAGGAATAAATCCCTCGATAGAAAATCATAATCTATTACGAAACCGGGAATGTGCTATCAAGGGAACTTTATTAATGCTTGAGCTTACAAATACCATCAAGAATAAACTTTATCTGGCACATGTTTCCACAACGGAGGAAGTTGATCTTATCAGGGCTTATAAGTCTGATAATCAGATTTATTGTGAAATTACACCTCATCATCTCTTGCTTTCTGAGCTGGAAATTTCGAATTTTGGTAATTTCGGGAAAGTGAATCCACCTTTGAGGACAGAAAAAGACAAGAAAAATTTGTGGCAGGCAATAAGTGACGGGACGGTCGATACAGTAGGATCGGATCATGCACCTCATTCCATAACAGAGAAGATGCAGAATTACACGAAGGCTCCTTCAGGTTTTCCGGGGCTGGAAACATCCTTCAGCTTACTTTACAACGAGATGATCAAGGGTAATCTTACAGAGAAAAGATTGGTTGAATTGACTTCGGCAAATTCAGCCGCGATCTTTGATCTAAAAAACAGAGGTTGCATAAAAGAAGGAATGATCGCAGATCTGGTTATAATTGATCCCGAAAAAAGTTGGGAGATCAAGGCTGAGAATTTCAAAAGTAAAGCTAAATATTCTCCTTTTGAAGGTAAAATCATCCAAGGCAAGGTAGATTATACGATTATCGGCGGGGAAATCAAATATCAAGGAGTTATTTCATGAAAATAGAAAAGATTATTTTGGAACTGGAAAAGATAGGTGTGATCAAATTCGGGAAATTCATACTTAAAAGCGGAATCGAATCCCCTTTCTATATCGATCTTCGTGAGATGATCTCTTATCCGAAACTATTGGATGCAATTTCTCAGCTTCTGGCAGATAGAGTCAGAAAACTCGAGTTTGATGTAGTAACCGGAATTCCATATACAGCCATACCGATAGCAACACTGGTTGCGGATAAATTACAAAAACCTCTAATCTTCATGCGAAAGGAAGAAAAAGAATACGGAACAGGGAAAAATATTTTAGGGAAATACAATCAGGGTGATAAATGCCTGGTGATCGATGATCTGATTACTACTGGAGAAAGTAAGATCGAAGCAGCCGAAGCACTGGA
>JAUVIJ010000228.1 GCA_030592835.1 Candidatus Cloacimonadota bacterium
AATTCCGATGCAATGATCATTGATTGGCTGAGGGAATTACATTATCTGATAATTACTGAAAACATCATACCTTTGCATGCAGAAATAATACATTTGAATATTTCTAGTTTTGAAGCATTTGTCGATTTCCGAAAATTAATCGATCAAGACAATTCTAATATAGAGATAAAAGCTATCACTTACCACCAGGCAGAGCTTTACAATTCAAATGGTTTTTTATGCTTTGATGTAGTATGTGATATCTGATATCCTCTTACATAGTTATATTAAATCCAGAGAATTATAGATGACTTATAACCGGATATTGTTATATCTATATTTCTTGACAGCCCTAAGGATTAACCGAAATAAGATTTTGTCTTATAAATTTGCCCAAGTTATTTTATTAAAGAGGTGATCAGTGGAGAAAATATTAGTAACCAGTGCATTACCATATGCTAATGGTCCTTTACATATCGGTCATGTTGCAGGAGCATATTTACCAGCAGATATTTTTGTCCGTTTTCAGAAACTATTGGAGAATGATGTAATCTATATATGTGGAACGGATGAACATGGAGCACCGATTTCAATTAAAGCAGAGTCCGAAGGTGTTAGCCCCCGGGATGTTGTAGATAAATATCATCAGAGCATTAAAGAAAGTTTTCGGGGATTAGAGATCGAGTTTGATAATTTTTCAGGTACAGCCAGACCGGAACATCATAAAATATCCCAGTCTTTTTTCCTGAACTTATTAAAAAAAGGATTCATTACAAAAAAAACCACAAAACAATGGTTTGATCAGAAATTGGGAAGATTTTTATCTGATAGATACATAGAGGGGATTTGTCCATATTGCGGATCTGAGGGTGCAAGAGGAGATCAATGTGATAATTGTGGCAAATTAATTGATGCTTTGAAATTAAAGAATCCAATAAGTAAGATCTCCGGCGATACACCGATCATAAAAGAAACTACGCACTGGTATTTAGATTTACCTAAATTCGAAAAAGAGTTAAGGGAGTGGTTGGAAACAAAAAAATACTGGAAAGACAATGTCAGAAATTTTATTTTTGGCTGGTTGAATGAAGGTTTGATCGATCGAGCAATCACCAGAGATATAGACTGGGGTATACCTGTCCCTGTCGAGAATGCAGAGGGAAAAGTGCTTTATGTATGGTTCGATGCCCCGATAGGATACATTTCTTCTACAATGGAATGGGCCAAAAATATTGGTGATCCTGATAGATGGAAAGATTACTGGTTGGATAAGAATACTAAGCTGATTCATTTTCTCGGTAAGGACAATATTCCTTTTCATACGATAATTTGGCCCTCGATGTTGATGGAACAGGATGATCCTTACGTTCTGCCTCATGATGTTCCTGCTAATGAATATTTAAATCTGGAAGGACAGAAAATGTCAACCAGCAGGAACTGGACTGTCTGGGTTAATGATTATTTAAAGTATTTTGACGGGGAATTATTAAGGTATGTTTTAGCTGTAAATGCTCCGGAAACAAAAGATAGCGATTTCAACTGGAAAGATTTTCAGACAAGGATAAATAGTGAACTTAACAATATTCTTGGAAATTTAGCTAACAGAACCTTTGTGTTTTCAGAAAAATATTTCTCAGGATCGATAAAAAAACCCGATCATCTGTCTGAGATATCTCAAGATAATTTAAACAAAGCGAATGAACTTGTTGATCAAATCCATGAATCCTACATCAAATATCAGGTTAGAAGAGTAGTTAAATTGATTATGGACATTGCCCGGCTGGGGAACAAATATTTCGATGAAACCCAACCTTGGGTCACAATAAAAAATGATCCTGAATTAGCGGAAGAGACTCTGTATGTGTGTTCTGAATTATTAAGAATAATATCAATTGCTTTTTCGCCTATAATGCCGAGAAGTATGAAAGTGCTTCGACAAATGATGAAATTACCGGATAAACTGGCGTGGAAAAACCTTGGAGTTCAGATGGAAAAAATTTCTTTGAATAATGTTAAGCCGTTGTTCAGAAAAATTGAAGATAAGGAAATAGAGGAACAGATCAGGATTTTGAAACAGAAACAGATCGAAGAGGAAAAAGGTGTTGAACATAAACCTGAAATCGAGTTCGATGAATTTCTTAAACTTGAATTGAGAATCGTAGAGATTGTAGCTGCGGAAAAAATATTGAAGTCGAACAAACTTCTAAAATTAAAGATTCGGCTCAATGGTGAATCAAGAACGGTTGTCGCTGGTATTGCTGCATCATATGAACCGAAAGAAATCATAGGTAAGAAAGTCGTTATGGTTATGAATCTCAAACCCAGGAGAGTTATGGGAGTTGAATCTCAGGCAATGATATTGGCAGCCCATAATTAAGATGATCTTGCTGTGATCATACCTGATAAGGATGTGAAGTCCGGAAGCGAAGTACTTTAAAGGCTTAGAATAATTATGACTAAGTTAAAACGTGAACTGAAATTATTGGATGTGTTTTGTATTGCTGCCGGTGCAATGATAAGTTCCGGTTTGTTCATATTACCTGGATTAGTATATTACAAGAGTGGACCTTCCATAGTATTAGCTTATTTGCTGGCAGGTGTGTTGGTGTTCCCAGCCTTGCTCAGTAAAGCAGAATTAGCTAAGGCGATGCCGAAATCTGGTGGTGATTATTTCTTTGTAGATAGAAGTCTGGGATCTGGATTCGGCACTTTAGCAGGAATCTCTGCCTGGTTCTCTTTATCTTTTAAAAGTGCTTTCGCCTTATTGGGAATTGGTGCATTTGGAATATTGTTATATCCTGCAATCTCAATCGCACAAATTAAAATCATAGCAGTTGGGTTTTGCCTTATTTTTGCTTTTATAAATATAACAGGAGTTCGGCATGCGGGTAAAATTCAGGTTTTTCTGGTTATGTTTTTACTTGCACTTTTGGGGTTGTTTGTTTTCAGAGGGTTACCAGAA
>JAUVIJ010000012.1 GCA_030592835.1 Candidatus Cloacimonadota bacterium
CTATTTGCAAAGTTCTATTGCATTATCTGGGTTAAAACCTACAAATGTAAATTATTTTGATCTACTATTGAATTATTCCTAATAGAGATATCTGATCTGGTTCGAGCTAAAAAATTTTTAGGATAATACAATCTCAATAATATAACAAAATTAGATATTTATTGACTTATTCAATCAATTAATAAAATCTTTAAATTTATTAATTAGATAGTTTAGATTTATACTTAATAATGATCCTGTAATGTTTGATTTTCTCGAGGAGTTGAGTAATGAAAACTTCAGAAAAGACCTATGAAGAATTATTAGAAGAAATATCTACCCTGAAAAATAAAATCTCCAAATTGGAAAAAGGCAAATCCGATTCCAGAAATGTTAAGGATCAGGTTTCTGCTGATTATAACAAAACAAAACAGTATTTAAGCGTTGCTTCAATAATAATGCTGGCAATAGGACATGATCAGAAAGTCATTATGATCAATAAAAAGGGATGCGAGATCCTGGGATATTCCGAATCTAAAATAGTTGGCAAGAACTGGTTCGAAAATTTCATACCTGAATCTAATATAAAAGAAATCAAGTCTGTCTTTGACCAGTTAATGAACGGTAAGGCGGATCTTGTTGAATATTACGAGAATACTATTATTACGAAGAGTGGTGAAGAGAAGATTATCGCCTGGCATAATAGTCTGTTGCGTGATGATCAAAAGAGGATAATCGGGACTTTGAGTTCGGGGCAGGATATAACCGGGTTGAAAAGAACCGAAAAGGCTTTAAAAACCAGTGAAGAAAAATATCGGAAGATATTCAATAATTTGCAGGATCTTTATTACAAAGCAGACCTGAAAGGTATAATAGAAGAAATCAGTCCTTCTGTTACCAGACTGGCTGGATACAAAAGAGAGGAATTGATCGGAAAACCGGTCTATAATGTTTATAAAAATCCTGCTGACCGGCTTGAATTTGCAAGGATTTTAGGAGACAAAGGTAGTATTGATGATTTTGAATTAATTCTTCTCGGGAAAAATGGCGAGGAAATTATTGTTTCCACAACCTCTCATCTAATTTTCGATGAATATGAAAAGGCAATCGGGTTTGAGGGTGTTCTCCGGGATATCACCAAACGTAAGAAAATCGAAACAGCATTGCAAGAAAGCGAGGAAAAATACAGCAGGATCTTCGAATCTATGACTGTCGGCTTGGCAATAGTTGATTTCGATGGATTCATTCGTGATGTTAATCCTGCTTTTTGCTCGATCTATGGCTATTCGAAAGAAGAAGCAGCGAACAAGCATACCACAAAACTACTTCACAAGGAATTTCTCTACACTTTTCAGGAATTCTTCAGACCAATGCGGGAAGGAGATTGTTTTCTTAGAGAGACAATCGATAAAAGAAAAGATGGTAGCAAAATAATTTTGGAAGTAAGGGGAACAGTTATAACCGTTAAAAAAGAAAAATATATACTGGTGATTCTGAGAGATATATCTGCACGAAAGCAAGCCCAGGAAAAACTTAATGAACTCCAGGAGTACCTTCACCTGCAAATAGAACAAATGCCTATCGGTTTAATAGTGTGGGATAATAATTTCCGGGTTAGGTCATGGAATCCTTCTGCGGAGAGGATATTCGGTTTTACCGAAAAAGAAGTCCAGGGTAAACATCCTTATGGTTTGATTGTGGGAAAGAAAGTTCAACCCCAAGTAAATGAAGTCTGGAAAAGAATGCTGGCAGGGGAAGAAACAGCACACCTCACTAATGAGAATATAACCAGAGATAGTAGAACAATCCTCTGCAGTTGGTCTAATACTTCCTTGAAAAAATCTGATGGTTCTTTAATAGGTGTTTTATCAATGGTAGATGATATTACTGAAAGGAAAAATGCGGAAAGGACATTACTGGAAAGTGAAAATAAATACAGAACATTAACCGATAATATCAATATTGGTATATTCCGAAGTACCATTGGTAAAAAAGGGAGATTTATCGAAGTGAATCCTGCTTTACTGAGAATGTTCGGTTTCCGATCGAAAAAAATGGTTATGGAAATGGATGTTTCCGATCTTTATCAACAACCCGGGTACAGGATCCTTCTCAGCAATGAATTATCGAAAAAGGGTTATATTAAGAATAAGGAACTGACGTTACGAAAAAGAGACGGATCCACCTTTATTGGTTCGGTTTCTTCGGTAGCTGTAAAAGATAATCAAGGTAATATCCTCTATTTCGATGGTATGATCGAGGATATCTCTAAGCGTAAAAGTGTGTTGGAATCTCTAAAAAGCTCGGAAGAACGCCTGAAAATATTATTTGAATCAGCACCCGATGCTTTTTATTTGCTTGATCTTAAAGGAGTTTTACTCGATGGTAATAAAGCTGCTGAAGACATGAGCGGTTATAAAAGGGAAGAACTTATTGGGAAAAACATTTTTAAGATCGATCTTCTTCCAAAAAGTGAATTACCGAAAGCAGTGAAATCTTTGAAACAAAATATTCAGGGAAAGGGAACCGGACCCGAAGAATTCAATCTGATCCATAAAAATGGCAAACTGGTTCCAGTAGAAAATATCACTTACCCTGTAAATATTGAGAATAAAACAGTGATCCTTGGTATTGCCCGTGATATCACTGAACGCAAAATGGCTGAATCAGCATTGCAGGAAAGTGAAGAGAAACTTCGTAATATAGTAGAAAGCAGTACAAATGTATTCTATTCTCACACCCCTGATCATATAATAACCTATATCAGCCCCCAGATCGAGCAATTTATTGGATTTTCACAGGAGGAGGCACTGATCAAATGGATAGATCTTATGTCAGATGATCCAATTAATGATACGGGGTATGAAATAACCTGTAAAGCCATTGCAACCGGCAAATCTCAGCCTGCATATGAACTGGAAATGATTCATAAAAATGGAAAAAAAGTGCGGGTGGAAGCACGTGAAGCTCCAATTGTGAAAAATGGAAAGACAATTGCGATTGTTGGCGGATTGACAGATATTACTGAGAGTAAACTGGCTGAAGAGCGTATTAAAAAAGATTTGGAAGAGAAAAATATATTGCTTGCAGAGGTCCATCACCGAGTAAAGAATAACCTGCAGATAATATCCAGTTTGCTCAAATTCCAGAAAGGATATTCTGACGATAAAAACACGATCGATGTTCTCACAACCTGTCAGAATAGAGTTACTTCCATGGCGATAATACATCAGAATTTGTATGAGGGCAAAAATTTTTCGATGATCAATTTAAAACACTATGTCGAAAGACTGACCAGAAATCTGATCGCAACTTATCGGTCATTAACATCTCGGGTATCATTAAAATTTAAAGTCCAGGAAATCACTATAAATATCAATAAAGCTGTTCCTTTAGCACTGATTATGAATGAATTGATCAGTAATGCCTTAAAACATGCTTTTCCAGAAGGAAGGAAGGGTACAATAATAATAACTGGCAAAAAAATGGATTCAGACTTTTTAAAGATATCTGTGGCTGACGATGGTATCGGGATCTCCAGGAATATAGATCTAGATGAACCAGATACACTGGGACTGAAGCTGGTTAGTATTCTATCTCAACAGATACATGCTGAAGTGAATATCAATCGTTCAAATGGAACACGTATTTCCTTAAAATTTATTAATAAATAAAAGAGGATCTGATGAAAAAAGAAATTAATATCATGATTGTGGAAGACGAGTTAATATTTGCCGAGGATCTGAAAACCATCTTCCAAGACCCACCCTATAAAGTTTCCTCAATACAAATGAGAGCCAATGATGCTCTTGCTGAAATTGCTCGGAAAAAACCTGATCTGATCCTGATTGATATAAAGCTCCAGGGTAAAATGGATGGGATCGAGCTGTCGGAGAAGGTCAGACAAAAATATGCAATACCGGTTATCTTTATAACAGCTTTTTCCAATCCCCTGATCATAGAAAAATCCATGGCGACTAAACCAATCTGCTATTTGATAAAACCGATTTCAGAGCTGGACCTTCTCGATGCTATCAAGGCTGAATTTGAAAAGGATTAATGACAGAGCAATTTCTTGTATGATCGAATTAAGCTCTAAGATATTATAAACTATTTCTTTCATTTCGTCCATTTTCCATAGCAGTTATTCGTTGGTTCAAGTTTTCAACTTGAACCTATTCTGAATTAATTCTTTCCATGGTCATGGTTCAATTTACAAAATTGAACCAACATGATGGAAAATTGAACATACAAAATAATCTGTTTGTCATTGCATACATTCTCTGTAGCAGTTATTCGTTGGTTCAAGTTTTCAACTTGAACCTATTCTGAATTAATTCTCTCCATGGTCGTGGTTCAATTTACAAAATTGAACCAACATGATGGAAAATTGAACCAACAAGAGTGCCTTCGGCTGGTAAACCTCGCAAAGACATCGGTTCAACTCGAGTCGAATTCAGTGAACCCGACTCGGGTTGAAGACAAAAACTTCAATAAATATTCAGAATGGAATTAGAATCTGCTGCAACATTACCAATAATACTGCACCATTCCAGGCCGGCAGTTTTCAGTTTATCGAGCAGAGGAATTGCTTTTTCTTCCGGAACCGAGATCAATAAACCTCCTGACGTTTGAGCATCATAAAGCAACATGATCCTGTCATCATCCAGAGAATTATTGTTGATCTTCACTCCGGGTTGAAAATATTCTCTGTTCTTATATGAACCTGAGGGGAAAAGTCCGGTCTGACTGAGATCCAGAGAACCTTCGATGATAGGTATCTGGTCATAATAGATATCTATACCGTAACCTGAATCTATCATTTCTGACAAGTGCCCCAGCAATCCGAATCCGGTCACATCCGTCATAGCATTAACACCAATTGCAACTGCCAATTCGGAAGCAGTTTTGTTCAAATAGCTCATATGAAATGCAGCTTTTTCGATGATATCGTCGGAAACCATGTCTGCCTTGATCGCAGTTGAAATCACGCCCAGCCCCAATGGCTTGGTCAGGATCAGCTTATCGCCGGGTTGGATATTGTTATTACGTAGTATTTTATCGGGATGGACAATACCGGTTACCGAAAGTCCGTACTTCATTTCAATATCCTCGATCGTATGTCCACCGATCAGGACACCGCCAGCTTCTCTTACCTTATCTGCACCACCTTTCAAGATCTCCCTTAGCATTTCACGGGATACATTACAGTTATCATAGGCAACAATATTCAACGCAGTACAGACAGTAGCACCCATGGCGAAGATATCGCTCAGACTGTTGGCAGCAGCGATCTGACCATAGATATAGGGATCATCAACAACCGGTGTTATAAAGTCAACCGTCTGCACAAGAGCTAAATCGGGAGTTAGTTCATATACTCCGGCATCATCTTTATGCTCAAAACTAACAAGAGTCCTGCTGTTGGTGGGAAAGTTGATTTCCCCGATGATCTTACCCAAGTCCTCCGGACTTACTTTACCTGCTCAGCCGGCAGCACGGACATGCTCGGTTAATTTGGATATGATTTCTTCTTTTTTATTCATGGAATTTTTTTCAATTATTTTATTTATTCTGTCAAATGATTAACTTCTCATGCCTTCTTTGAAAAAAACCAAAACCGTTGAAATCTTTGTATTCTAAATAATAGCAAGAAGATTTTACTTAGAGCATTGATCTTCATTTCTTTTGTTTCGATCCACCTTCGTTGGCAGTTGCCTTACTACGGCGTGACAGGTCCGTCTACATCAAGACTACGACGAGACAGGTCATAAGAAACAGTCTGCCCCGTTGGATAACGGGGAAGCAAAGAATCCGCCTTTGCTAACTTCTTCGCTAAAGCTTCGAAGTTCAAGAAAGCTACGGCGGGACAAGAAACTCCCGGCGAATATAAATTACTAAAATTGGTAAACACCACTAAAAAATCTTAACTCGCTATTTTCTAAATGGATTCTATAAAAGAAATTATTAACTCAAGAATAGATTATCAGGAGTTTTTTGAAAATTATAAACCTGCTTCTGAACTGAAAAATGTAATGAAGAAATTCAATTTTTGATGAAACATAAGATACCTTCCGATCTTTATCTGACAGCAAACTCACCATAAGAAAGATCGGAAGGTTATCAGTAGATCTTTTCTTAACGCTTGTTTATTACCAATTTCTTAACGCAATTTGTATTATGTCGGTATTTAAGAAATGAAAGAACTTCAAGTTATAATAATTTTCATTTTATCCGTGATGAATATAATCCGTAGAATTTCTTTCAACTACTTATTCAAAACAGGTTATTGAGTTAACAGCTTATTCTTTAAGGTAGTTATGTTGTATTATATTATTTTTTTTCGGGGATGGGTATTTTCTTGTTCTCAACTTCAGTCCAGTGGTTGCTGATATTGCTATAGGGAATATGGATTTTGACATTGAGTAGGAGAATAAATAATAATAATGAAATCAATATCAAAGTTCTTATATTTTTACCTCTTGATTTAATATTGTTCCAAGAGTTCGGCAATGTCCCAAATTGCGAGTAATCCCGCTGAAAAGTGGGAGGACGTGGCAATTTCTTGTTTGACTTAGTACCATTTTTTAGTATTTCAGTACAAGAGATTGTTTCTGTTTATGCCAAATCTACACTAGACAAGTCGACAGAATAGAAGGAAGATACCATGCCTTCGGCAGGTAAACCTTGTAAATGTACTGATTTTTACTTTCTATAAAAAAACGCTCATTTATCAGGAATTCATAATATCAATTCATAGACATACAACCGGTAATAAAATTCCGGTTCTGTGATAGACAAGATCAGACTTAATCCTATCTGTTCGGCATTTGAGATCTCTGCCGTAGAAAAAATATGTGTTGTCCCCAGTTCAGCAAGTGCCAGCAGATCAAGTTCACATTCAATTGCATCAATATTTATTTTAATATAATTCTGATCCAAATAATATTTTCCTATCTTGTCATCAAATAAGAAAAGAGCAGAACCGTGTCGCCGGTAATAATCTTCAAGATCAGTATGCTTTTTGATCTCAGGTTCGATAATTCTTTCAAACCGGTTTTTATAGGATAAAGGGTAATAGGCACTAAAAGAACCGACTGTTTTAAAACCGTTATAATTTGCCACACTGGGGAAGAAACCGATACATCCGACCCGTTCACATTTTTCTCTTAGATTCTCTTTAATCTGATCAAACTGTTTTTTAGAAACGAATTCCCTGAATGTTGGTTTGGATCTGAGTTGCGGGATAATAACCGAACAACAGTTAATTCCCAGTTGTAATAATACCAAGACTGAGATCAGGATAACAGCAACTTTTCTGTTCTTTAGAAGTCGATAAAAATAGGTTAATGTAAGTGGCCAGAGTAGATACCAGAAAGGTGTATTAAGAACATAGATCCTGCTGAAATTATATCCCAGATCAAAATTTCGATAAAAAGAATAAAAAGGTCGGAAAAAGAAAAAGCCATATATGAAGCAGGTAAAAACCAGGAATAACAGTACCGGTAAGATATTCTTGAAATATTCTCCTTTCTTTCTGACCAACGCTATGATCATTGCCAGCATAGTAGTAGGAATGATCAGATAATACTGGTAACCTGGAGAGAGAACTGTAGATCTAAAAAAAATCGTAGCTGATGATTTTATAGAACCAATTATATCTGTGACAGGTAAATCCTGTGAGATCCTGTTAGTAGGGATCTTATAGATCACTTCGTTCAGGAAAACAGGCAGATGAGTAATTATTGAACTCAAGAAAAATATCAATAATGCCAAGATCAAATGTTGATTGAGTCGTTTATTCTTCAAGGTAAACAGAATGGATAGAACAAACAGAGTGATTAAAACGTAGATCCCGGTCAGAAAAAAGTTAGAGTAGAAGGCATAAAGAATGATTATCAGGTAAGAAAAAACCAGATTTTTGGGGATCCATAACCAGTAAAGAGCAACAATGACCAGGGGGATTCCAACGAGAGAAAGATTCCCGGGTGACCAGAAAGGTAAACTCACAAAAGCAAAGGAAACCAGTATCAGGATATGATCTGGTAAATTTATCTTGAATAATCCGGATCTCAATAGTAATAATAAACCGATAAAGCCCAAGATCCGGATCAGAATCTCGTTGATAACAAAACCTCGAAAATAATTATTCAGGAAAAGTAATTTATCGAGTTTGAAATGAGCAAGATGGAAAATATTCTCAGCGCCGGGTAAGGTAAAATGTTCATCACTCTGACCCGGTAATACCGCAGCCTGGAATTTGCCATCGAATATTCCCAGCATATTCAACTGGTTCAGATTATCATGTACAGGAATATGGATGTTATCTTTGAAGATGAGATAGGGTGAAAAATAGGCTGTGAAAAGAATAAAGATCACTAAAAAGTTTTTAAGATTATTTCTCATAGAATTTTTTAACATTATCGACTACATAAGATATTTCTCTGTGATTCATGTTATAATATATAGGTAATCGTACTATACGAGAGGATATATCTTCGGTTATTGGAAGTTCAATTTCTTGATAATTATTCTTCCAGAAAGGGGCTTTATGCAGAGGAATATAATGAAATGCTGCTTCAATGCCATTGTTCTTTAGATATTTTATTATAAGCTTCTGCTGGTTAGTATTTTCAGTAAGAATATAAAATATATGTGCATTGTGCTTAACTTTAGCTTCGAAGGGAGGAAGATATTCTTTTGGTAAGATTTTATTCATTTCATTGTAGTAAATGTTCCAGGAATCAAAGTGATTTTCGGTAATCATATCTAATTGTTTCATTTGGGCATAGAGAAAAGCAGCCTGCAATTCTGACATCAGGTAATTTGATCCTTGTACCTGCCAGCTATAGTGATCGATTTCTCCTTTAATAAACTTGATCTGATCAGTTCCTCTGAAGATTATCATTTCTGCCTGTTGTAACAGATCAGGATTATTAATCACTAATGCTCCACCTTCTCCACAATGAATATTTTTAGTTGCATGAAAACTGAATACAGATAAATCTCCAAAACTTCCTAAAAATCTATCATTATAATAAGACCCAAAACTATGAGCACAGTCTTCAACCAGCATTATCTTACGATCATGACATATTTTATTGATAATATCAAGTTCACATGCCCAACCTCCATAATGTACAATTACAATAGCCTTTGTTTTATCTGTAATCAAACTCTCAATCAATTTTTCATTAATATTCTTTGTATCCTTTCTGATATCACACCACTTGATCTTTGCTCCTTGTCTGATAAAAGGTGCAACAGTCGCCGGGAATGTAAAGGAAGGTATAATTATTTCATCTCCTGATTTTATATCCAGGATTAATGCTGCTGCATCTAATGCTAAAGAACAGGATGGAGTCATATAAGCATTATATCCACAAGTAAGATTTTTAATAATATTTATACATTTTTGGGAATAAACTCCATTTCCCCGGATTGATCCATTTAGAATCGCTTTATTTAAATATTCAAGTTCCGTACCAAGATATAATGACTTTGTTAAAGGTATTTCAATCATTTAATAATCCCAGATAAACTTGGTAGCTTCGGGTCCGGTACAGAAGAGAAGATCGAGAATTGACACTTGATGACAGAAATCTCCCCAGGGCTGTTTGTATTCCGGATAATCCGGATAATCCATATATTCCAGTAAAATACCGTTCTTCTCAAAGAGTTCCGGTTTGATATAGGCTTTAGCCAGGGGTCCGGTAAGATAATGATCACCATTTAGCTGTTTCACGATCGAGATGATTTTCTCATTTCCGCCCGTTTCCAGAACAAAGCTGCTCGAATCGTGAAACTGAGTGTTTATCTTCAGCATTTCGGAAATTTTCCTGATCAGAAAGTGATTTAAAACACTAAGTTCATCCCATTTCTTTTTCAGCAGGAAACTTTCGAGAAAATCAACATACAACTCCCAGTAATCGGTTCTTTTATAACTACCCCAAAGAGTTTTAAAATGTTTTTCAGCCCAGTTTGTAGGATTATCGATTAGAACATCTTTGATCAGGGAATCGCTTTTTCTTTTAGTGGGAACACTCAACCAACTGATCCCGGAGGGAGTTTTGATCTGGTTCCGGTTTCGCCAATCCCGGGTAGTATATTTTACAGAATCCAGAAAAACAAAATGATCCACTTTTTGAATTATATGAAAGTATCCTTTCCATGGAATATAATTGGATTGAATGATCGCTATTTTAGTCATTTGACTTTCCTGATAAAACGAGCCGGATTGCCAGCCCAGATCTCTTCGGTTCCGATGTCTGATAACAATACACTTCCCATACCGAGAGTGGAATATTTTCCTATTTTCAGGTTTTCTCTGACAGTAGCATTGAGTCCAATATGAACACCTTCTTCAGTGGTTATCATAGAGCTTAAACAACTTCGGGCAGCGAGATGACAATGATCACCTATTATTGTGTTGTGACCGACAAAGGATCCCGGCATTAGAAGAGATCCCCTGCCAATAGTTACTCCTGAAGAAATTATAGATCCCGGCATAACAACGGTTCCTGGTTTCAGTACAGAATCAGGGGAGATGTACGTGTCGGGATGTATAAAAACAGCCAGTTGGGAATCCGGGATATTTAAACTGCGAAAAAGTTGGATCCTTTCTTTCTGACCATCGATCCTGTAGATCGTATAGATGAAAAAGTATCCGTTCCTGATATATTCATCACAGGTTTGAAGCGAACCCAGAACGGGAAGATTCTCAATTCTGGTTCCGGGAGAAGTATGGTCATTAAGAAAACCGGTGAAAACCCATTCCTTGAAGCCCTTTTTATTTGCGTCGTTAATTGCATTAGCTATTACTGAACCGTTACCTTTTCCACCAATAATGATCACTCTCTTAGTCATTGTCTTGTCCTTCTTCAAAAATCCAGTCTATCTGGTACCGGGAACCCGGTTGGTTCAGATTCCTGGTGAGTCTGCAGAGAATCGAATGATCGATCACCCTGTTAAATGCCATTTTAATCAGCTTTAGTAAATCGTATCCGGTCTTCCCGGCACAGCGTTCTTCTCTGGTCAGGTCAACTGTGGTATAAGGAACTCCAGCTCTATATAAGAGGCTTAAAATAGTCCCTTTTTTAACAGGAAAGTTCTCCAGGATCTTCAGAGCTTCCCGTTTTAAAGCTCTGAATACTCTCAGATCCGGATCATGGTGGATGGAAGTGATCTTATTGGATAAAACAAAAAACCATCTCGCAGCATGCTCACGCAGAGTTCGTGCTGGCTGATATTTTCTGGCAATTGCCATTAGAACATTATTTTCTTCTACAGCTTTTATCAAAGCTGGTATGTCTTCCGGTCTATCCTGCAGGTCGGAATCCATGATGATGATGATATCACCTGTAGAGTTATCGAGTCCAGCAGCGATCGCACCTGGTTGACCGTAATTACGGACCAGTTTAATTATTTTTATTTCACTTTCAGTTTGTTGTAATTGAAGAAGTGTCTCCAGGGAATCATCTTTACTACCATCATCGATAAAGATAATTTCAAAATCATCGTTCAGATCTCTGAGAACAGGTTTGAGTCGGGCGAAAAGCAATCCGATAACTTCAGCATCGTTATAAATCGGGATCAAGACTGATGTTTTTTCCATAGGGATTATTCGCTTTTTAGAGAATAAATCTGTTCTCGCATGCTGATTAATCCACCTATAAATGCTGGAATTCCGGTTAAGATAAGGAAATATAGTATTGAAATAGTAAAAGCAAGTTCGGGTTGAACATCAAAAAAACCATAGAAATAAATGAATGCACCTTCCCGTAGGCCAAAACCACCAACAGTAATAGGGAATAGTGAAATCAGTTGAATAAGTGGTAGAAGCACCAGATGGATATGAAAAGGGATATTCAAATTAAATGCAATAAATATAAGATAAACAGTAAATATTGCCAGCAATTGAATCGAAATAATAGGGAATAAGATCAAAGGGAGCGTATTCTGAAGTCTAAATTTTTTTATGGCTCTCGAAAGGTTGTAAAAATATAAGAATATCCTGATTTTAGTTTTTTTATACCAGGAGTTAAATAGGGAAGTCAGCCAGGTACCTTTTAATAAGAAAAATATTACTGAAAACATAATGTAGAAAAATATTAATAATAATCTCAATATTGTCGTATTTAAATAATCATCTGCAAAAAAAGATCCGCAAAATACAATACTTAATAAAATGATTAAACCCAGATATTTTTCCCAGATTACACTGCTGCCGGCAAAGCCGGAGTTAGAAGCATGCTTTTTTTCGAGTAGATAGATTCTTATCAGAGCAAAGCCATCAGCCGATGGCATTAAAAATCCCCAGAATATTGATAAAAAATTTATTTTTAAAAGCGATATTATTCCTTCTTGCAAGTTAGTTATTCTGAGAATTATTTTCCATCGCCAAGCTGCAAGAAAAGGTATTATTATAATTGATATTATTAAACAGATTGTTAAGATATAAGGATTTTGAAGAAATGTAACAATACCACTGATATTGACCTTGAATTTTAAAATGAGGAAGAAAAATAATCCTCCGGATATTAAAAGTCTTAATATATTTCGAATATATCTTTTTTTCATTGCTTTTTTATTTTTTCAAGCATGGAAAACATTCTATTCAAAGAATCCTTTGCCCCGGTATATATTTTTTCCGATAATATTATCTCATTTGTTTTCCACTGCATAGCTCGGACAACTTCCAAAAGTGAATTTATCTGCATATCCACGCAGTTCATCTTCGAACTCAGTGGAATGAGATCTTTGGAGGGGAAATTCTGATGCAGTTGCCGATAAAGCCCGATCTCTGTTCCAATAATAACTTTATCATGATCGGTTACATACTCGATCATCTGACTGGTCGATAGTACCTCTTCAGCCAGCAGACAGACATTTAGAGTACATTCCGGGTGTACGATCAGGTGGTGTTCAGGATTTTTGGCTTTAACTTGTCTGGCATCCTCTAAGGTGATCTGATCATGGACATCACAATATCCATCCCACATTATCAGTTTACGACCGGTTTTATGAGCCGTCCAGGCACCTAAATTGTTGTCTGGAATAAAGATGATCTCCTTTTCTTCCGGTATTGCGTTAATGATCTGACATGTGTTCCCGGAAGTGCAGGTTACAGTGCTTTCCGCCTTTAGATCAGAGGTGGAGTTCACGTAACAGACAACCTCGGCTTCAGGATGTTTATTCTTCAATTCTATCAGTTCATCGATATTCTTCATTTCTGCCAGAGGGCATCTGGCTTCGGGATGAGCCAGGTATATATTTTTTCCCGGACTGAGGATTTTGGCAGTTTCTGCCATTATTCTAATTCCACAGACAAGGATATTCCGGTAGTTGCTTTTCGCGGCGAATTTCGCCATTTCGAGAGAATCACCTACATAATCTGCAATCTCCTGAATCTCCAGAGGTTGATAATTATGAACAATAATCAAAAAATCCTGGTGTTTCTTCAATTCCAAAGTTGCTTTTTGAAGAGCGATTGTATCCATCTGATCGAAAATCGAGTTTTCCATAACGGCTCCAATTTAATATTTCTGAAGAAAATAATTATTTGCGAAAATTATTTCAAATGCAATAAATATTCCAGAAAAAGGTAAAATTCAGATGTACTTGTTTCCAATATTGGATATAATGAAGGGTGTCTTCCCATTAGGAAGCTTTTCCAGTTGAGAAACCTGCTTAAAATCAAGCTTTATCCGATCTCCAAGCCGTTTTCGCAATCCCTTTTCAAGATCGATCAGAGAATTTTGACCAAAATCCGGATCTGTTACCAGATTGACCCTGATCTGATCAATAGAATTCTGTATACATTGTGAACAGACAACTCCTTCAGCATTGTCTATCGAATGGGACATTACCGCTCCCAGCAACCTGCCGTCAGGGGTTTCGATGAAGTCACACTGTTTCCCGATTATTTCATCGATAACAGGATAAGGTCTACCGCAGGGACAAGTTTTTCCAGGATCACTGATCTTCACATTATCCCCGATGTTATAGCGGATAAATGGCATTGCCAGATTATAATAACTTGTTCCATACAACTTGCCGATCCCGTCTTTAAATGGCTTCTGTCTTGTGTCTAATACTTCGTGATAAGCAAAAACATCGATTAGATGCAGGTTACCTTCTTCACATTCTGAGATCAGGGCAGCGCATTCGTGTAGAGAAAAAAAATTGAAAACCTTACAATTAAAGAAAGTTTCCAGGATAGTCCGCCTGGATTTGGACAACGTTTCTCCATAAGTTATTATTGCTCTGACAGAACTTATGCTTTTTTTTGCTTCTTCGGCATATCTAACCAGCATAACGATATCGAAGGGAAATCCCATGATAAATTTTGGTTTCCGGTGATTAATTTCTGCAATCAGATCCAATATGGTATTTTTGCTAAGTCGGTTTGAATCAAATCTTAACACATTATAGAACCTATTATATTTATAATTACGGTCTGAGAAGTAATAACTCTGCATGCTGAGCATCCTGCTGCCGATCCTGTATCCTGCCCAGTTATAACTTCTTAAAAGAGCTGCGATTTTTGCTGACTGGGTCGAATTATCGGTTATGAAATGTAGAGGTTTACCAGTAGAACCACTGGTAGAATCCCAGTTCATGCCGTAGTGTCTGGCATTCACGGCAATTAGATCTTTTGTCCTGGTCCGAACGATTTCCTTATCGAGGATGGGGATCTTCTTCAGGTCAGTAAGCTCTGTAATATCTTCCGGTCTGAGATCTATTTTATTGAAAAGCTCGGTATAATAGGGAACGTTGGTATAAGAATGCCTGATCAGTTTTTTCAGACTTTTTATCTGGAAATCATGTAATCTGTCTTTACTCCAATATTGGCTTCTTCTGAAAAACTGGTATTTCCTGATGACCTTGAAAGGTAATTGCCAGATGGATTTCTCCATAAAGTTATTTTCCCTGTTTCTTGATCAATTCCTGTCTGTCCAGTATCTGTCTGGCTTTCAGGAGCATGGGCGGTCCGACGATTTTACCTTCAATAATTGCTACTTTCCGGTCAGATTTGTCAGCTATATCATTCAACCGGATCAATTCTTCAGCATTGGTTATTTCTTCCGCAGTTGGAGTGAAATATCTGTGAGCAAGCTCGATTTCCTTAGGATGTAATAGTAACATACCTTCAAAACCGAGATTTTTAACTAATTTGAGGTTGTCTTCCAGATCATCCAGGTCATGGACATTTACATGAAGGGTATCGATGGGAATGATACCGGCTGCTCTGGCTGCTATAACGGTTAAAGCCCGGGGTACGAACAGACTTTCTCCTTTACGATCATGGATACCATGGATACTGACAGTAAAATCCTCACTTCCATAAGTAACCGCAATGATCCGGGATGAAGTCTTGCAGATCTTCTCTAATTTCAGTACTGCTCCGGCTGTTTCGATCAGAGGAACGATCTTAAAAGTTCCACTCTCTATTCCTTTCTCAACTTCCAGAGCATCCAGTAATTTATCAAAAAAAACAATATCTTTCTCATCCTCGACTTTTGGGAATATGAAACCCGTAATACCTGGAATCATTAACTTATTTAAATCCTGTAACAGGTATCCGCTCACACGGTCATTCAAGCGAACAAAAACAGTAAAATCAGCAAAAATTCCCAGTTTGATATTCTTGATAATAATCTGTCTGGCTTCTTCTTTAAATCTATCAAGAACTGAATCTTCCAGGTCAAGAATTATGGCATCGGCTTTGCTGTGAGAAGCACTCAATTGCAATTTTTCGCTATTCCCTGGTACGAAAAGCAGACTGCGTAACAGATATTGTTCTCTATCCATTTTTACCTCGATTTTGGGACAAGGAGATGTCTTCTTAGAGTTAACACCTTCTCTTCTTTCTGATTATATGCCGTGGTTTCCACATAGACTATTCCTCGGTCTGCCTTGCTTTTTGATTCTCTCTTGCTCAGGATCTCAGTTCGAACAAAAAGTGTGTCCCCGATAAAAACAGGACCGTCATGGGTTATCCGTTCATAGTCCAGATTTGCAATGCACTTTCCACTGATATCAGGAACAGACATACCAACTGCTAAACTTGCAACATATGTTCCAACTACAAGGATCTTCTTATATTTCCGGGTGAGACAATATTCATTATCCAGATGCAGCGGATGATGATTCATGGTCAGTAGACAGAAAAGATTATTATCGCTTTCTGTAATTGTTTTTCCCGGCCAGTGTTCAATGACCTCACCAACAATAAAATCTTCGTAATACTTTCCGAAATTTTCCCTGCTCATATCTTCACCTCGATTTGATTTGCAAAATTTGTTACTCAGGGCAAAAAATGTCAAATTATTATCTGATTCATGCATTCCATAATTTCAGAACAGTTGAATTCTTTATATTCTGAAAAATAGCAAGAAGACTTTTTACTTAGAGTATTGATCATCATTTCTTTTGTGTCGATCCACCTTCATCCGGCAGTTGTCGTACTACGGTGGGACAGGTCATAAAAAACAGCCTGCCCTGTTGGATAACGGGAAAGAAATTGATTATTTCAATGGAAGTTTATTTAACTCGACTCGAGTTCACAGAACCCGAGTCGGGTTAAACCAGATTGTAGATATACAAACAACCAAACACAAAATACAAATGAATTACAAATAAGAA
>JAUVIJ010000133.1 GCA_030592835.1 Candidatus Cloacimonadota bacterium
ACACGTTTCTTCCGTTATTAGTTCCAGGTGCTTTGCTTCTTTTTCATCCAAACCCAGTTTTACTGCCATTTTTCCCACAAAATTGATGACTTCGGAAAGATAATCGATTTTAGCTGAAATCTCAATTTTTGCTATTTGATACTCATTTTTTACTTTTCCCATATAAATCCCTTTTAGAATTTCATAGCATCAGCTATTTAATTTTATTTACCCATTGCTTTAAATCGGTCAAAGGTGATTTCTTTATACTTCTCTTTTCCCTGGGTACTTAAAAAAGAAGATTTTATCATAAGTTTTATTTCATCATATTTTGATAGATAAGTTTTAATGATATGACTTGATCTTCCAGGTTTTATTTCATAGTATTCTGCTAATTTAATGAAATCTTCCTTCCCGTGGAATCCATTATCTTTATAAAAAGTTGATTCATAACTGATGAACATGTCTAAAGCAAGTCTGCTCTCATTTGGAAAGTGAAGGTTTGTATTGATTAAATCATATGCTGGCGAAAGCATAAAATCACCTGAAATACTTTCGAGAAGCGAGAAATTCTTAAGATGAGCATCTCCATTTCCGATCAAATAATTAAACAATATAATTGAAAATAACTTTTCAATTTCTATTTTATATGCAGCACAATATCTCTTCACTATTTCTCCTGCTTCCTGGTAACTACTATCATATCTGTAATTCTCACCTGCTGTTTCAGGAGTTTTACCGGATAATTGGCAAAAATCTTCCTGCCTGATTTTCAAAGCATTTCTTCTATCAAATCTTTTGGTAACATAAGCCAATTCGCCGTCAGAAAAGGGAATGAGAGCATTTTCAGCTGTTTTGATTTTGAAAATTTGTCTGGCAATTTGCATAGTAAGATGTTCGTTAACAGGTATATCAGGTTGGAATCGAGGAACAGGATTTGCGGGAATAGGTTTTAGAATATATTCACCATTTTTCCCGGTTGGTTGTAATTTGTTTTTCTCTAATTTAAGGGATATTTTATCTTGTACACCAGATAAAGAGAAATGATCGATAAACTCGTATCTCACATTTTCGAAATCGGATTTACTGATATTAAATAATGGAATTTTTCCTCTGAATACTCTTTTAATACAAGCATTACAATAATAATTGTTTTGAATTTTTTTTAAACAACCCCGACAATTTCTCATTTCATTTCCTTAATAATTATGCATCCTATATTATCAGAATCTGCTGTTTTTAATAACCTGGTAAAATAGTCATTTTCATCTATCTTTAATTTTCTGCACTGAATTTTATTTGTAATTCCTTCTGTCAAAAGCCCAAAGAAGAAAGGGAAAATATACGGTGATATAAATTGCCCTTTTCTTTTAGGTAATGTAAGACTTATAGATTTGGTTTTAACATCAGATATGTAATCCTGATCGTAAGAAAAATCATATCCGTTAATATTTTTTTCCAAGATACCTGCCAACCGTTGATTAAAATAGACTTCAGCTTTCATTATTCTTCACCTTTGATTTCAATGTGAAATTCCATCCCTAAAACTTCACATATTCGATTAATTACTTCAAGTGTAGGATTTCCTTTTCCTGATTCGATATCACTTATTGTATGCAGTGCCACCTCGGAAATCTCACTCAGATCTGACTGATTAATTTCCAATATTTTACGCCTGTTTCTAATTATTTTTCCAAGATCATCTCTATTCATAATACCCTCATTTTCATTATAATGAATATATGGAGATAATATAATATAAATGTGGATATTGTACAAGTTATTTTTTCATTATAATGAATAATTAAAAGCATTTCATGAGAAATTGCAATATAATAAAATTTTCAGGTATTTGGAAGCGAATAAAGAAAATTCTTAAAGTTGACGATCCCCGTGGCAAGCCAAGGAGTATTTAGCCAACTTTATTTCAGCAAGCTGAAACACGAATTTTCATTCTTTACCTCACCCCAATCCTCTCCAAAAAGGAGAGGGAGAAATAGGAAACCCCGACGCAGAGCATCGAGGAATTATTTTGATTAAATAATTCTGACTCCTTTCTTATTTCTGGAGTCCACCTTTTCCAGGACGAGGCAAATGATAAAACATTCGCAATCATCGATTCACACTCTCCGGCAACAGCCGGATCGCTGCGAAAAGTCTTGCTCTCGGACTTGACTTCACAGGAGCGAAGTGAAAGTGGAGTTAAGAACGAAAGGATTTCAGCTATGCATTCCTTAAGTCAATTCTCCCAATAAATCGGGATTATTAACTCAAGTCTTGCTCATTATTTATTAATCATATTTTAGAGAAAGCACACTCCTTTATCCAGACAAAAACTCTTTTGTTTAAGTTCACAATATAGATAAAAACCATAAAAAATCATGATAATTACGGTGCTCTGTAAAAGAGTTGACAAATTAATCTGTTCATCGGTTTCCTCATCCAAAGCTCAGATGAGGATTTCATGATGAAAGTACATGTATACAGCATTTTGAAAAGTATGATCGAATTTTCTAAAAGCGGAGAGGATCATCTGACTTTTTTACGGTCAGTACATAAATTACTTTTCCAGAAAATAAACCTGAAAAACTCATTTTTCATTTTTGGGATTGAGGATTATTTTCTGAAGAGTTCATATCAAGCTCCTCCTGACGAATACTGGTATATCAGAACAAATGAAATTAAAGATAATGACAGATTTTCCAGGCTGGCTCTGATTTCGGAAAAAGAAGCTAGCTTCAATGAAGCGGATGATCTAAAAATTATTATTAAAGATAAGCAGGTAGAAATCGGGATAATCCTAATTAAAAATATCGGCAGTGACCCGAATATCCAAAAACATATCGATATTCTTAATGAAATAAAAGATTTTCTCTATTTTATCTGTAAATCACTTTTCCGCCGATTTCAGCTTAATGAACGGATCAAGGAATTGAATTGTTTACGCAGTATCAGCAGATTGGCTGATAACAGGAAATTCAAGATTCCCGAATTACTTTCTGAGATTGTTATGCTTTTACCTCCCGCCTGGCTTTATCCTGACTATGCACGAGCCAGAATTATCTATAATAATCATAGTTACTGCACAGAAAAGTTTGAAGAAAGTGATCTCTCAATGAAAGCAAATATTTTGGTTGATAATTATGAAGTCGGATCTATCGAGGTTAATTATCCATCAGGTTTTCTACAAAAAGACGATTTTCCCTTTCTTAAGGAAGAAGAACTTCTGATCAACTTAATAGCTCAGGAACTGAATATAATCCTGGAAAAGAAAAGAGCAAATGAGGAAAATATAAAATTAGAAAAGCAGCTTCTTCATGCTGATAGACTGGCCACATTAGGACAATTATCTGCTGGTATTGCTCATGAGATCAATGAACCTCTGGCAGGAATTCTGGGATTGGCGCAATTGATGGGAAAGAATGACAGTCTGGATAAACAGACCAGAAATGATCTGGAAAATATTGTGTCTGCTTCACTTCATGCCAGGGAAGTCGTCAAAAAACTGATGCTGTTTTCACGTCAGATGCCGTCCTCTCAAACCAGAATTAATATAAATGATGCAATTAGAAATGCTATTTTTTTCCTGGATTCACGCTGTCGTAAAAACATGATAGAACTTGATCATGAATTAATTCCCGGTATTCCTGATATAATTGCTGATTCATCCCAGATTCATCAGGTTCTGATCAATCTGATAGTAAATTCTCTTCAGGCAATGCCGGAAGGTGGGAAAATTACTTTGAAAACCGGTTTTAACGAGGAAAATGTTATTCTGGAATGCATTGACACCGGAGTCGGCATGACCAAAGATGTAATGAGACAGGTATTCAATCCCTTTTTTACGACAAAAAAGGTGAATGAAGGAACTGGTCTGGGTCTGTCTGTTGTACATGGTATTATCTATTCACATAATGGTGAAATTAAAGTTTTTAGTAAACCAGGTGAAGGTACAAGATTCAGAATTACACTTCCCTGTGCCAGGAGGAATAAATAATATGTTGGGAGCAAGAATTCTTGTTTTAGATGATAATTCAATTACCAGGGATGTTATTAAGCGCAATCTGGCAAAACACGGATATCAGCTCTATACAGCTAACAATTTTGATCTGGCGAAAGAGATCATGAAGGAAATAAAGCCTGATCTGGTGATAACTGACATGAAAATGCCTGATATAAATGGTATTGAAGTAATTAAACACGTTACAGAAAGCTTCAAGGATACTGAGATAATAGTGATTACGGGTTATCCTACGATTACATCTGCAGTTGATGCCGTCAAGCTGGGTGCTGATGATTATCTTACAAAACCTTTCACCGATATAGAATTACTTACAGCCGTTAAAAAAGCTCTGGATAAGCTGAGGGCTAAACGTTCATTTTCTAAAGAAATTTCCGATGGTTTTGGCGAAAAATATGGGATAATAGGTGATTCTTCCGTGATGATAGAAGTTTTCAAAACTATCAAAAAAGCATCACAAATTAAAAGCACAGTTTTAATTACCGGAGAGAGCGGTACTGGAAAAGAACTGGTAGCCAGAGCAATCCATTATGCAGGTTATAGAGGAGCAGAACCCTTTGTTCCCATTAATTGTGGAGCTATTCCCGAAAGTCTACTTGAAAGTGAACTTTTTGGTTATATTAAAGGAGCTTTTACCGGTGCTCATAATACAAGAGAGGGCTTCTTCCAAAGTGCAAATAAAGGCACAATTTTTTTGGATGAGATCTCGGAGACTTCACCTATGATGCAGATTAAATTGCTTCGTGTTATCCAGGAAAAAGAAGTTTATATGGTTGGTTCTAATCATGCACAAAAAGTTGATATTAGAATTCTGGTCGCTTCCAATAAAGATCTGTACGAATTGATGAAATTAAATAAGTTCAGAGAAGATTTGTTTTACCGTATCAATGTACTCACCATAGATATTCCCCCTTTAAGAAATAGAGGAAATGATATTTACAAATTGGCTAATTTTTTTGCGAACAAATACGCCGAGGAATTTGATAAAACCGTGCCTGTATTTTCAGATGAAGTATTAGAGATCTTCGGTAAATATAATTGGCAGGGGAATGCCAGAGAACTGGAGAATTTAGTTCATCGACTTATCATTCTGAATGATGATTGTAAAATCGAAAAAATCGATCTGCCGGATTACATGAAAAGCAGGATCAGCTCAACAAGCGATATCAAAAGATCTCTGAAAGAAGTTGAATTTGAACATATTAAAAATGTACTTGAATATACCGGAAACAATAAATCAAAAGCTGCTGAAATCCTCAAAATAGACAGAAAAACATTGAATAATAAATTAAACTAAATTGTGGAAAATTTGTCTCGCTGTGGAAAAATTCCACAGTATTTTCTCAATTGTTTCATCATCATAACCCCAATAAATAATTAAATAAATTTAGTTTACAGGCATAAAATATTTAATAACAACTAATTACACCATAGTAATAAATAAAATCATCTTTTTATTCTCTTCTGGCAATATAATTGCTATTTACAATTGAAAAATAAGCCGGTCGTGGCGAAGAGGTGAGTGATATGAGTAAATCTTTCAATGCTTTTAAAATGGCCCAGGAACAATTTGATGCAGTTGCTGACAAATTGAATATGGATAGTGCTGCTCGAGATTTGTTAAGAAACCCAATGAGAGAATTTCATTTTAGTATCCCGGTAAAAATGGATGATGGAAGTTCAAAAATTTTCCGTGGTTTTCGTGTTCAGCACAACGACGCTTTA
>JAUVIJ010000129.1 GCA_030592835.1 Candidatus Cloacimonadota bacterium
AACAGCTCAAACAGTAGATTTTTCATAACGCTTGTTTATTACCAATTTCTTAACGTAATTTCTATTATGCCGGTATTAAGAAAAAGAAAGTACTGCAAGTTATATTAATTTTCTTTTCGTCCGCGATGAACAAAATCTGTAATATTTCATTTAACTACTTTATTATGACATTTTATTATGTTAATTCCTTATATTAAATTTTATAACCTATTTAACTCTATGATTTTTTGGGGGATGGGTAATAATCTTATTTATTCACCAATTATCTTAACTAATAATCGTTTATTTCTTTTACCGTCAAACTCTCCATAGAAGATCTGCTCCCAAGGTCCAAAATCGAGCTTACTACCCGAAATTGCTACAACTACCTCTCTGCCCATGACAGTTCGTTTTAAATGAGCATCTGCATTGTCCTCGAAACCGTTATGCTGATATTGAGAATATGGTTTTTCGGGAGCAAGTTTCTCCAGCCATCTTTCAAAATCTTCGTGTAAACCTGATTCATCATCATTGATAAATACACTTGCTGTTATGTGCATAGCGTTAACAAGGCAAAGACCTTCTTTGATACCACTCTCCAGAAGGCATTCCCTGATTTCCGGAGTAATATTGATCAACTCTCTTCTTTTGTTTGTTTTAAACCATAATTCTTTGCGGTACGAAAGCATTTGTTTACCTGAATATCATTTTATTTCGCCATTACCAGTGAATCGAAATATCCGAGAATCTTATTCCTGAAATTCTTATCGATCTTCTTTCCCAGGATTTTTATAGCTCTTGATTTAGCTTCAAGATAGTTTGTGTGCCCTTCCCGACCATTTTCACTGAGTGCTGCGATCGTTATACTTTCGTTATCGGATAGAATTAACTGAAGATCATATCTGGTAAATATAAAATTATCTTTCCTGCCCAGATCTGTTTCTTCGAAACTTACGGAACCTGTAACCAGCAATTGCGGTTTTTCCGACAGAACAAATCCGAGGTCGGTTAACAGACTTGTCACAAGTATGGAAATCTTATTTTCCTCATCATTACTGATATCAACATCAAAACCTATATTACTGGTTTTTGCAGCCAGTTGTTTTAGAATTTCTTCATGTACATAATCCAGTTCAAGGAACTCATAGGTATCAGGAGAAATGATCAATAATTGATCAAGAAGAGTCTCATTCTGATTACTGAAAACTGAAGCTGCACTCAAAGCTGCATATTGAAAAAGATCATCCCCCGAAGAGTTTGATTGTTCCAGATAATAATGGATACTGGACGAATTATCCCGGATTTTTTCTTCATAAAGTTCACCTGTCTTAAATCGGTTCAGATATGCTATTACGTGAACAATACCATACTTATCCGTATAGCTGTCAGAAAACTGGATGTTATATAGTGTTTCGTCAGCTTTTATATTAACATCCTTAACAACTTCAGTCAGATCCTCATAACTACTTCCATCTTGACTAGTCAATTCCCTATACCTTTGGATATAGGATTCATCAGCCGAGACTTTAGATCTGAATATTTTCGCCAGATTGGCTATAGCGTAATTTTCGGCCATTGTCCTGGAATCACCTTCTCCCAAAGCTGACAGATATAATTGTTCAGGATAGATCGATTTCGGTGAATTGAGCCATTCAGGAGATTTATTTTTTTTCTTTTTGGCGAAAACGGCACAGGAAACGAGAATTAAAATTATTAGGATCAGTACTGTTTTTTTCATAATCTTCTCCAATTTCAACAGGGACTGGTAATTGATCATCTTAATTTAAATAAAAGGAATTGATCAGATTTAAGGATCCTTCCTTGATTTCGTAACCGGGAAATTTATCAACAAATAAAAGACTGCCATTTCGAGAATAATACTGAATGTTGATATCATGTTGTCCTGCGGGAATTTTGAATTCACCGATCAGAGCCTGATCAGGGAAAAATCTGGAAATCCTCAAATCCGCATTTTCAGTAGCATCAACAGCAGCATCAGTTGCAATCCTGGCGGCAAACTTGAGAATGGGATTTTTTATCTCCTTCCCTATCTCTTCTTTTCTTTTCTCGGCAAATATACCCTTGATGATAGTACGCGCTATGGTTTTAAAATATATAATTGGTTCTTTGATCTTGTAGGTCTCTAAGGCTATTATACCTATATCCTCGAGAAGAGATAATTCACCTGCGGGTGATCCATCTATGATGATTTTAATTTTGTTTATACAGGATTCACTTTGCTCCATATAGGGCAATTGCAGTTTAAAATGATATCCTGCTTTGACCCCGTCCCAAGGGATAGCATTCAGAAAATCAAGGGATTTTTCATCATCAGGTTTACGTTCGGTTGCAGCGATGATGATGATATCTTTTTCTGTATGGATATAAAAGGTTTTTGCTCCTTTTACTGGAGATTTACCGATAAAGCAGGTAAAATTTACTCTTGTGTCTTCAGGATTTATTAGATAACCCTCGAAATCCGGCAGTGGATGATCATAAATATGAGACTGCTGCTGCCAGGCTTCAGTTATTTTTTTTTGATCTATCCGGGCGTCATCATATTTACCTTCTGCCCTGTAGATCAGCATACTTAGATAACGGCTGAGAGCATCGTTGTGAAATTTATTTTCAGCAGGTTCGAAAATGGCTTTGTTATTTTCAGCTTTACCAAGTTCTTTAGCTAATTTTTTGTATTTATCTTCCAATAGATTAAGTTTATTATTCACACGGCGTATCTCAACGAAAGCATCATCAAACAGATCCAGCTCAAGATAATTTATAGCTTTAAAGATATTTAGATAAATATCTTCGTAATCTTCACCCGAATATTCCAGAGCATTATCATTTAGAAGCAGGGAAACAGCTGCTTTGGAGATGCTTTTCGTATAGTTCTCATCTATATGTTTTTCGGCTTTAGCAAGAGTTTCATTGCTTTTTTCATAGTCTTTATTGAAATGATACAGCATTCCAAGATCAAGATAATAAAGTACCTTATCTTTTTTCGAATAGTATTTATCCTTGGATTTCTTTATTTTCGCGATCGCTCCCTGAAAATCCCTGACAGCGAGTTTTTCCTCAAGACCGGAATATTGTTTCAAACTAGTACGGGAAGATGCACAACCGATTAAAATAAGTAATAAAAGAAATGAAAAACACTTTCTTACCATTTTGTTTTTGCCTTTGAAACGAATTTCTTTATTTCCTTGCTTCCTATCCAGGCTTTTTCATTAGTTTCAATATTGATGAGTTCCAGATCTATTTGATAAAAGATCGCAGCCTTACCATCTATGGCGTCAGTTGTAGAATTGATCGATCCTTTCAACATGAAGTCAGCACCTGTTTCCTGAGCCAGAGATTTTGTGGTTTCCTCAGACGCATAAGATAATTGTTCCGATCTCTCGTCTCTGATCTCTTCCCGATCCGTTTTAGATGCTACGAACTTAACCTTACCGCTGTTCACCAGTTCTCTTTCAATATCTTTTATAAAGATATCTGTCTGGATGTGTTCCGAGCTGAGATTACGGATAGCACCTACGATCAAAACCGGTTTTTCATCGTTTTCCAGAGCAAAATCCTCGATCCAGGCTCTATAAGTCAGATCACGGATCATTTGTTCAGCAACCAGTTTGGAATCAGTATCGTTCCAGCTTCCACTGAGATCGGTAACTTCGTCAGTTGCTATTCTTTTAACTGAACGGGTTCCGGAAGCACAACCTGCCAGAAATATAATAAATATCACCAGAATCATAAAAGTTGTAAACTTCTTCATTTTACCCCCAATCGTAATAAATTAATTTAATATTTGAATACTTTAAATTGAATGTCAATAAAAAAACACCCATGTAAAGGATGTTCAAAATATCAATCCCTGAGTTTTTTTACGTAATCTATGCCCGCCTGGATCGCATTTAAATTAGCATCAAGTAGTGCAGGATTTTTTTTCTTCAGGAATTCAGTAAGATCCTTTTTTATTGTTTCCAGTTTAATCAGATCAACCAAACCAATAAGAGATCCGATCGCTACCATGTTCAATACTCGCGTATTACCGATCTCATTAGCAATCTGGTTCATGGGAACATATACTTCCTTGATGTCTTCTCTACCCAGTTTTTGAGGACACATTCCTTCGTTAGCGATAAGAAAACCATTTTCCTTGATCCTGGGACCGAATTTATCAACAGATGGTTGATTCAATGCAATAAGAATATTTGGAAAGTCTACAAGCGGAGAAGCTACAGGAGAATCTGAAATAACTACTGATACATTTGCTGTTCCACCGCGCATTTCCGGTCCGTATGAAGGAAGCCAGGAAACATTTTTGCCCTCTTTCATACCAGCAAGAGCCAGAAATTTTCCAATCGTCAGTGAACCCTGACCACCAAAACCGGAGCAGATCAATTCAGTTTTCACTTCACACCTCCTTCCAAACCTTTGTCACGCAAGTTCCCAATCTTGAAAAAGGGAAACATGTTCTCACGTGCCCAATCCCTGGATTTGATCGGATCGATACCCCAATTTGTTGGACAGGTGGAGATGAATTCCACAAAAGTAAATCCTAATCCTTCTTTATTATATTTCATAGCTTTATGAACAACTTTCTTAGCTTTCAAAATCTCTTGAGGGGATAACAGGGAAACTCGTTCAATAAAATAAGGTGCCCTCAAAGTATTAAGTAATTCACAGACTTGAATAGGATAACCAATATCTTTTTCATCCCTGCCATAAGGAGAAGTAGTGGTCTTCATTCCTGGTAAAGTAGTAGGTGCCATCTGTCCACCAGTCATACCATAGATAGCGTTATTAACGAAGAAAACAGTTATCTTCTCTCCTCTGTTAGCGGCATGAATGATCTCTGATGTTCCGATCGCAGCGAGATCACCGTCGCCCTGATAAGTAAAAACACACATATCCGGACGGGCTCTTTTCATTCCCGTTGCCACAGCCGGGGCTCTGCCATGAGCCGCTTCAGCCATATCACAATTAAAAAACTTGTAAGCAAATACGGAACATCCGACCGGAGCTACTCCCATCGTTTTATTTCTAATATCAAGTTCATCCATTGACTCTGCAATCAACCGGTGGGCAACACCATGCAGACAACCCGGACAATATGTAAACTGAAGATCTGTTAATGATTTTGGTCTTGTTGCTATTACCTGCATACTTCCTCCCTACCTGCATTCCAGTATCTTTGCTTTTGCTTCCTCCGGTGTAAATAATATTCCTCCAACTTTGCCAAGGAATTCTACCGGTACTTTACCGTTGACAGCAAGCTTGACATCTTCGATCATCTGGCCAAGGTTCAGTTCAAAAACAACGACTGATTTGATCTTTTCATTAAGAGCATTCTCAATAGCTTTATAGGGATAGGGCCAGACTGTTATCGGTCTGATCATTCCTACACTGATGCCTTCTACTTCTTTTAGATCATCGATTGCTGATTTTGCTAAACGGGCGGCTGTGCCAAAGGCGACAACAAGTACTTCATTATCCTGGCTGATATTATATTCCTCATATCTAATCTCGTTTTTCTCGATCAGATCATATTTCTTCCCTAATTTGATAACATGCTTTTCCAGGATAACAGGATCGATCTCCAGAGAATTTACTTCATGATGATGATGATTGGGTTCGTCTTCATTAGAGTGCATGCACCAGTCAAAATGCTGTTTGTCGAGTTTTTCAAGTTCTTCTGCTGTTTTTTGGGGTTTAAATTCAACCGGTTCCATCATTTGACCAAGTAATCCATCAGAGAGGATCATAACTGGATTTCTATATTTATCTGCCAGTTCAAAGGCAAGATCGGCCATATCTGCAAATTCCTGAACAGTACTGGGAGCAAGGACTATTAATCTATAATCACCATGTCCCCCTCCTTTTGTTGCTTGAAAATAATCACCCTGGGAAGGTTGAATATCACCTAGACCCGGACCACCTCTCTGGACATTTACAACAACTGCGGGTAGATTGGCACCGGCGATATAGGATAA
>JAUVIJ010000180.1 GCA_030592835.1 Candidatus Cloacimonadota bacterium
CATTATTTTCATGAACAGTGGTGTTTATTTATGTGTTGAGGGCTCAGATTCATTAGATAATCTGATCAAGCTTAATAATAAGAATACTGAAATACTGGTTTGTGGAACCTGTCTGAATTTTTTTGATCTTACCAATAAATTACGTGTAGGGAAAATCAGTAATATGTATGATATTGTTGAACATCTACTGGGATTTGAGCCAGTATTAAGTATTTGAAATTGCAGGTTTAGATATTATTTACAAAAATTTATTCAACCAATTGGATGGATCATAATGAATCAAGGTTTGATCTATGCGACATTGGTATATATGGTCTGGGGCTTGCTTCCGATATACTGGAAAACTCTGCAACAAGTCTCATATCTGGAGATTTTATGTCATCGAATGGGCTGGTCAATTATATTCATGCTTATTGTACTTACCCTGAAAAGAGATGGGACTGGTTGGAGAAGATTCGTCGTAACCCATGGCAAATTTTTTATTTACCTGGTTTCAGCTTCTCTTCTGGCTTGCTCTGGTAATATACACGATAGAAAGTATAAGTTACTACAAACGGTTTATCCGGATAAAGAGTAGATCATGAAAACAGTTTGTGTATTTTGTGGATCCAGCCCCGGGATTGATAAAATCTATGCAGAAAAAGCATATAAGACCGGAGAAGAGATTGCAATCCGCAAGTTTACCCTTGTTTATGGAGGCTCAACCCTCGGATTAATGGGAATAGTAGCTCGGGGCGCGATAGAAACTGGTGGTAAAGTTATTGCCGTAATGCCTGAATTTTTCCGGGAAATTGTTGATCAACCAAAGCTTGATGAAATTATTCTGGCAAAAGATATGCATGAAAGAAAGAAGATCATGTATACTCGCTCTGATATATTTATAATACTTCCCGGTGGTCTGGGAACTCTGGAAGAGGGATTGGAAGCACTTACCTGGTGTCAACTGGGATTAATGAGTAAGCCTGTGGGTTTTCTTAATACGAAGGGATTCTTCGACGATCTTCTAAGAATGTTCCACAAATTTCATAAAGAAGGTTTTATTAGAAAGGAACATGTCGAGATGATCCTCAGTGATCCCGACCCTTCAATTCTGCTCGATAAATTAATTGACCATAAAATTCCCCGTTTGAATAAGTGGCTCGATGAAAAGGGTAATCTGAAACATATCTAGGGAGATTTTGCGAATGAAGAAGATTACAGTGTTGGGTTCCGGTATGGTTGGAAGGATCATTGCCCTCGATCTTTCCAATTCATATTTAGTTACTGTTGTAGATTATAATAAGAACAACCTGGGTTTAATAACCGATGATAAAGTGCAAAAGGTGATTTTAGATCTATCTGACCAGAATAATATTGAAAAGGTGATAGTCGATGCTGATCTTGTTGTTGGAGCTTTACCCGGTTATATGGGTTGGGATTCTCTGAAAACAGTGATTCAGTCTGGGAAAAACACAGTCGACATATCATTTTTACCAGAAGATGCGATGAAATTGGATGATCTTGCCAGGAAACATAGGATTACAGCAATTTATGATTGTGGGGTTGCACCCGGAATGAGCAATGTGATCCTGGGTTATCATAACCGCTTGATGGAAATAGAAAGTTTTGAATGCCTGGTCGGAGGACTACCTTTTGACAGGAAATTGCCCTTCCAGTATAAAGCCCCTTTTTCCCCCATAGATGTGATCGAGGAATACACTCGTCCGGCACGATTCAAGGAGAAGGGTTCTATCGTTGTCAAACCGGCATTATCGGGACCGGAATTTGTTGATTTTTCCGGGATTGGTACACTGGAATCCTTCAATACTGACGGTTTACGTTCACTGCTTAAAACAATGGACATTCCTAACATGAAAGAGAAAACCCTCCGTTACCCCGGACATATAGGTTATATGAGGATGCTAAAGGATTCAGGGTTTCTTTCCGAAAAGGAGATCCGGGTTAAGAATGTAAAGATCCGTCCCCGGGATCTAACCTCAGAATTACTGTTTCCCCTTTGGAAACTGGAAGAAAAAGAGCCCGAGTTCACAGTAATGAGAATTGTAATTAAAGGAAAAGAGCAACAGAAAAAAATCAAAATCGTTTATGATCTATTCGATGTTTATGATGAAAAAACCGGGTTCAGTTCCATGTCCAGAACTACTGGTTTTGCCTGTACGGCGGCAGTAAATTTACTGATCCAGGGTAAATTCAAAAGCAAAGGAGTATTTCCTCCAGAGTATCTGGGTCAGAAAGAAGGCTGTTTTGAACAGATGATTTCCTATCAGAAAGCCAGGAATGTTTTATATAAAATGAAAGTGGAAAAGGAAAATTAAGGTGAAACCACAGATATATGCTTTAATGACAGCAATCGCCTGGGGTGTAGGTGGTTATTTTGAGAAAAAGGGAATGCACCTGGGTAAACTCTCTCCTCAGCTTGGTATTACTATTCGAACATTAGTGGCTTTTGTGATTCTGGCAGCAGTAAGTTTTCCCCAATGGAAAACACTGGCTCAGGCAGATTCAAAGGCACTTCTATATATGATCATCGGGGGAGGTGTCGTAGCGGGTGCAGTGGGTATGTTCTGCTTTTATGCAGCAATCAAGGGAGATTCACTGAGCCGGGTCATGCCTATAGCATTTACAGCACCTTTATTTGGAGCACTGCTTGGCATTATTTTCGGAGGAGAGCCTGTAACAGTAAGGGTTATAAGTGGTATATTACTGACCGTCGGTGGTATCGCTTTATTGACTGCGGGTTAGAGATAAGATAAAATGGTGAAGAGAATGGAAAAGAACAAAACACTGATCGGTGCTGCTGCAATATCACTGGCAGCTATTTTGTGGGGGTTTGACGGAGTTGTTCTTACTCCCCGGCTCTTTAATCTGGATGTCGCATTCGTAGTTTTCCTGCTCCACCTGGTCCCTTTTATCCTGATGAATACATTTTTATTCAAAGAATACGGTAAATTAAAAGGATTTAATAGAGAAGATGTTATAACCTTTTTATTGATAGCCTTTTTTGGAGGTTCACTGGGAACCCTGGCAATAGTTAAAGCTCTCTTTCTAGTTAACTTTGAGCACCTTTCCATAGTAGTATTACTTCAAAAACTGCAGCCGATATTCGCAATTATCCTTGCTGCTATTATTTTAAAGGAAAAATTAGGCAGGAACTTTTTTCTCTGGGCAGGAATTGCCATTATCGCCAGTTATTTTCTGACTTTTGGTTTACAATTTCCTCATATGGAAAAAAATAAGGACTTGGCTCAGGCAGCGATCTGGGCTGTTGTTGCGGCTTTCTCCTTTGGCAGCTCGACAGTTTTTAGTAAAAAGGCTCTCCTGAAACATACATTCTACACGACCAATTTCTACAGGTTCGGATTTACATCTCTTTTCATGCTGATCTATGTCCTGTTGACACAAAAGCTGCATCATTTTGGGAATGTAACATCTGTTAACTGGCTTTTTTTTCTGATAATTGCTCTTACAACAGGTTCCGGGGCGATCTTTTTATATTATTATGGTCTTAACCGGGTCAAAGCGATGCTTTCTACAGTATGTGAACTTTTTTTCCCAATATCAGCCATAATTTTCGATTATATTATCAATGAACACGGGCTGTCATTTGTGCAGTGGGTCAGTGCAGCCGTTATGATTGCAGCAATCGTTAAAATAAGTGTAAATAGAAGATTAGTGAGGTGATATGACAATTAAAATTATATCAGTTATTCTATTGACGGGTTTTCTTTTTCTCTGGGCGGAAGAAGGTACAATCGTTATAAATCCTGAACCTGAAAGCGATAGTGTCGATGTAGTTCAGGGTATTTTTTTTAATATCGAAGATGATTACCAGATCGTGAAAATGTTTCTCTCATCCCAGCAGAAAAAGGAATATAAAAAGATGACTGATGATGAGAAAAAAAACTATATCAGTGAATTCTGGAGAAAGAACGATCCCAATCCGGTAACAACAGTGAATGAGTTTGTAGAAGCCATTAAAGCCAGGATCAATTATTGTAATCAGAACTTTTCTCATTTTAAGAAGGGTTGGAAAACCGATAGAGGAAGGATCTTTATCAAACATGGACAGCCCTTTGAAGTATTGAAGGAAGTTACCGGTCTGTACAGTAAATATGGTCAGAAAGA
>JAUVIJ010000224.1 GCA_030592835.1 Candidatus Cloacimonadota bacterium
CCAGAAAAATAACTTCCTGCTACCCTCCTGGCTACAAAGCTCACTAACACTTTCTCTCGATAATATGATGAAGAACGATAAAAGAATGAATAAAGAATATTATAGATATCAGCTGGGAAGGATTTTTGCAAGAATAAGAGGAAAAGATCATTATGACTTAACCCGCAGTGATATAGATGCTCATAATCGTAAGTATGAAGAAATTAATGCAAGACGTAAAAAAGAAAAAAAAGAGGAGGATAAGAAGAAACATGAGTGATGTAAATATTTATCAAAGTGATTTGGGTACAGGTGCCAAAAGCTTTAGTACAAAAAATCTGAAACTTCCGCAAGAGAATCTTATCAAAGTGTTATTTTACACCGGTGACGAGAATGAAGAGATAAATGAGATCATGCAAGAAATGAAGTTCAACCCTACTCACGATAGTGATCTTGAGCGTATCTACAGCGATTGTGTCGTTCTGGAGGAGGGTCGTAAAATGTTGGAAGAGAACAGAACAAATCGGCATAATGGAATAGCGCTATGCAGCTATGAGGTCGTCAGGAAGCAGTTTGCTGTTTCAGAGCTTTACGATTCAGTACTAAAAGATCCCCTTATTATCACCGAGTTTCAGGATCTACAGATAAGACAATTAATTATGGACACTGAGAAACGGAAATTATTGGAATGTTCAGCATTGGTAGATCTACCTTTTACCCGCCTTCAAATTGGCTGGAAGGAGAAATTCGATGAAGAGTTAAACGAAGCTGATTACCAGACGTTCCTTTACTACTTCTGGAACATAAAATTTTACAGCAAGGATCAGCTTAGTGCCTTTATCGATCGGAACCATGAGTACCGATTCTATAAAGACTTTAAGTATATTCTGGGCTTTACTATTGCAAATTTCCTCTCTTATTTCGCAATAATAACACCAGAAGAGGTGATCAAGCATGAAATAGACCTCTTCCAAGAAGAAGAGATAAGCAGGGAAGATAGACTTTTTGCTGATCACACTTCGATCTCAAAAGCTGAGGATTCGCAGTTTGCTCAGCGTAGAAAGAAAAATGAGAAAACCTTGGTTCATGAAGGAAAAGCAGAGCATGACTACAAAGAGCTTGATAGGATCTTCGCTCGGATTATTGGCAAAGAAAGACATTATCTAGCGAGCGATATAATAAAAAATAAACGAAGGCTCAGGAGAATTGAAGAACCTACTGAGCAGGATGAGCTTTTAGATATTCAATTTTAATCGGATTACAGAATTATCTGAGTATTATTTAGATAAAGATTCATTTGGATGATTATATTTACAATTATAATTGGTGGGGTAAATAAACTTATCTTAAATGATCAGAAATTGTGATCCAAATTAGCAGTAATATCTTCAATTTATTATACATGTAAGTCTTAGATACCAGTGCGATTAGCCCTATATACTGTCATATTATTACTAGACAAAGAATCCTTTAGAATATCACCTAAATAATTCGTTCTATCCCAGGGCATTGCCCTGAGATCTGTCTATAAATTCACCAATAAAAAAGGAGGTAAACATGCGAGATCAAGATTTAACGTTTGAAAATGCAGTAAAATCAAAGCTGAAACTGCGCCTGGCAATTATCGGGCCCAGCGGCAGCGGGAAAACCTACAGCTCACTTCTACTAGCTTCGGGACTGTCTAAGAAAATTGCCCTATTAGATACTGAGAGAGGATCAGCTAGTAAGTATGCCGATCTATTTAAGTTCAGCGTACTGGAGCTGGATAATTTCCATCCGGATAATTTTATTGAAGCAATCAGAAGTGCAGAATCACAAAAATTCGATCTGCTCATCATCGATTCTCTATCCCATGCTTGGAACGGGCATAATGGAGCTCTGGAACTGGTCGATAAAGCTGCGGCAAGATTGAAGAGCACCAGCAGTTTCGCTGCCTGGAGGGAGGTGACCCCTCTGCACAATAAGATGATCGATACAATTCTGAGGGCAGATCTGCATATTATCGTAACTATGCGTGCCAAGACCGAATACTCCCTGGAAAAATCTGACAATGGAAAAAGCGCAGTCAGAAAAGTTGGCATGCAGCCGATACAGCGTGAAGGATTGGAGTACGAATTTGATATTGTGGGTGATTTGGATCTGACCAGCACCATGGTTATCAGCAAGACTCGTTGTCCTATTCTGCAGCAGTCGGTGATCCAAAAACCTGGCAAGGAACTGGCTAAAACTATTCTGAAATGGCTGAACAGCGGAGAGCCTGTAAAGAAGAAGGTAGTATCTGCAGGCAATAAGAGGGAGAGGGACAGATTGATCAAGAATATCAAAACCAAAGTGGAGGAATTGAATGAGAAGAATTTCATCACAGCCAAAAAACTGAGCGAGTTCGGAGATAAGATCAAAGATTCTAAAGCAACTGTGGGGATGCTGAGATTCCTGGAGAAACAACTGCTGCTATTAAATCGGCTCGATCAGATAAAGGGCAATATTTCCCAGCAGGAGCGGAAAAGTTTCTATCGAAAAATACTGGCAACGAACACCCAGGACGTAAAAGCCGTAGAGAAGGAATTGAAAATAATGGAGGCAGCATGAATATCACGAATAACAACGGCATTACTGATCCGATCTATAGGGCGATCAAAAAAGGGTGGTATTCAGGAGCTGGTGCAAAACATTATTGCAGTGTAACCGAGCTACTTAAACCCGAGAAAATTTTTGTGCTGGAACGGAGATACAGGGATACGATCACCCAGGAAGCTTCGGACCTGATCTGGAGCCTTATGGGCAGTGCAATGCATAGGGTGCTCGAAGCATCGGAGACAAAAAATAGTCTCAATGAAGAGAGATTATTTGCTACTGTGAACGGGAAGATCTTATCCGGTGGAATAGATCTTTATGAAGATGGTATCATCAGCGACTTCAAATTCACCAGCGTCTGGCAATATCTCTATAAAAGTGGAATTACTCTATGGGAACAGCAATTGAATCTTTATTCATTTTTATATCAGTCGGCAGGGTTC
>JAUVIJ010000128.1 GCA_030592835.1 Candidatus Cloacimonadota bacterium
ATTAGAACAAGGCATTTTACAAATCCTCAGTTATTCCAGGAAGTAAAAGAAGCTCTCAGGTAATTGTGTTCAAGGAGAATATGACAGATGGATAATATCGCCAATAAGGGATTTAAAATTAATTCAAAAGATGGTGTTAGAAATACAATCAGAAATTTTTTCTTAGACTCCCTGACGGCAAAACATTATAATGCTGTAATGCTGCCTATGATGGTTCCTTCCCGGGATTCTTATGCCTGGATAATAATCAAAGATCCGGATATTCTCAAAAATGCCGATCCAATAGCTCCAATTATGCCTGTTAATGCTGCAATTGCTTTAAAAAGATACACACGTAAGGGAAAAGGTAAATCCAAAATAGCAGTTCTGATGCGCCCCTGTGAAATCCGGGCTACGATCGAACTTGCTAAATTGAACCAGGTAAACCTGGAAGATGTTACACTATTCAGTTATGACTGTCCGGGAGCTTTACCCATGCAGGATTTTATTGCTGATCCAAAAGAAAAAACTTCTGTCTTCGACAAGATTCTGCAGGATCAGAATTGGACATCTAATGCTGTGAAACCCATATGCCAGTCCTGTGATAATTTTTCTCTTCCTGCAACTGATGTTCATTTTGCATTTCATGCAGAAAATATTTATTTAATTCCCAACAGCAAAAAGGGAGAAACTTTTTGTGAATCGTTAAAATTGGATCCGAAAGTGAATTTAACCGATTGGATGAACAATATTACACAAATCAATGCTAAAAAAGCCAAAATCAGAGAAAAGGATTTTACTGTCGTCAAGTCGATGGTCGAAGGATTCGATAACCTCCAGGAAACTTTTGCCAACTGTATCGGCTGTCATAACTGCGGTAGCTCCTGTCCGATCTGTTACTGTCGTCAGTGTTATTTCGACACTTCTGTGTCCGAACCTAATTCCGATGTGATCATGATGAGAGCTCAGGATCGTGGTGGTATATCACTACCACTGGACCGATTGATGTTCCATATAGGTCGAATGGCACATATGAGTTTATCGTGTGTATCCTGTGGGTTGTGTTCCGATGCCTGTCCTGTGGATATTCCCGTATCAAAAATATTTAGTTATATGGCCGCAAAAACCCAAAAAACTTTTGAATACAAAGCCGGGGCAAATATTGGTGATGCCCTGCCTATGAAAGAATATAAAATCGATGAATTAGGTGAGTTAGGAAAACTTGTTAAAAGCGCAGAAGTTCAGGAGAGCAGTAGTGAGTGAACAAATAGTGAACCATAAGATAGCTGATACAGCCGTTAAAGATATTTGTAAATTTCTTCTGGACTCGGGTGAGATCAGCGGTGTATTTTCTTTGAGAATTACAAATAAGAAAGGTTCTGTTGATTATGGGTTGATCACTGATGCCCAATATTTCGATGATCTGATACCAATATATCCCCTGATGCCTGTCAATGCCGGACAAATTCTTGGTCGTTTTACTCCCATGAAAAAACCGATTGCTGCAATTGTGCATCCGTGTGAATTTAGAGCTTTTATCGAACTGGTAAAAAGAGAACAGGGTCAGATGGACAATTTTCTCTTTATAACCTATAGTTGCGGAGGTGTTTTCCCCATCAAAGAAAATGCTCTTGGTAATGTGCAGAAAAACATAAATCAATATTGGCAGACTGTGCAGAAATCAGAGATTCCTGATAAGATCAGACCAACCTGTAAAGGATGTGAGCATATTGCACCTCAGAACGCAGATATATTTATTTCATTGATCGGAGAAGATGCCGATAACTGCAAAATATATTTAAACACAGAAAAAGCTCAAAAACTTCTGAATAAGTTTGAAGGTAGAAAATTTGATAAAGAATTCGATCCTGGAATATTGAAAGAAATTTTAAAAGCACGCAAGGAAGCTGGCAAAAAACTTTCAGTCGATATAGATACTTCTCAAACTGGACTAAACGGCTTGATCGACATCTTTGGCAAATGTATAGGCTGTCATGGATGCAATGCCGTCTGCCCTATATGTTACTGTACATTGTGTGATTTTGATTCCCTTAATTATGATTATAACACCTCTATTTTAGAAAAGGAGCTGGAACAGAAAGGAGCTTTAAGGCTTCCACCTGACACTTTATTCTTTCATCTTGGCAGACTTTCCCATATGAGTTTTTCCTGTGTTGGATGCGGTCAGTGTTCGGATGTATGTCCTGCCAGTATCCCTGTTGCATCAATCTTTAAGCGTACTGGAGAGAACACTGCGGAAATGTTCGATTTCGTCCCGGGAAGGGATGTTAATGAAAAGATCCCGGTGATGATATATAAAGAAGAAGAATTCCCTGAACTCGGAGAATAAGATGAAAACTCAAATTACAAATTATAAATTACAAATAAAAAACAATGATCAAAATTTCAAATTCAAAACAAATCAAAGCATTGGTTCGTTTGTTATTTCATTATTTGTATTTGGAATTTATTTGTTTCTTGGGATTTGTGGTTTGTGATTTTATGGAAACAGTTATGAATAATATCGAAAAATCAGAAAAAGTATATGATTTAGAGGAGAGAACATTTCAGTTTAGTAAAAATGTTAGATTATTTATTAAAATTATTCCAAAGACAATCGCAAATATTGAGATGAAAACTCAAATTACAAATTATAAATTACAAATAAAAACCAATGAACAAAATTTCAAATTCAAAACAAATCAAAGTATTGGATCGTTTGTTATTTCGTTATTTGTATTTGGGATTTATTTGCTTTTTGGGATTTGTTTTTTAGAATTTTAGAAAATGAGGATATAATTCTATGAATAAAAAATTCTCGCCGAAGATAATAAGTTTCCTTTGTAAATGGTGTTCCTACACGGGAGCTGATCTGGCTGGAATTAACAGATTCCAGTATCCAACTTCCATACTTCCGATCAAGGTCATGTGTTCCAGCCGGGTTGATCCGGTATTCCTGATAAAATCTTATTTACGTGGTGCTGATGGTGTTCTGGTAGGTGGCTGACATCCCGGAGATTGTTATTACCAGGTTGGTAATTATCACACACGCAGAAGAACTGCAATTGTGAAAAATATCTTTAAGAATTTAGGGCTTGATGATGAAAGATTACGTCTTACCTGGATCTCTGCCTCGGAAGGTCAGAAATTTGCCCAGGTTGGAACTGATTTCACAAATTTGATCATGAAAAAGGGTGAAAATCCAACTAAATCTGCAATATTCATTTAATAATGAAGGATTAAATATGAAATCAAAAAGCAGATCTGTAATGGTTGTTGGTGCCGGGATTGCCGGTATCCAAGCCGCTCTTGATCTGGCTGAAATCGGACTTAAAGTACATCTGATCGAAGAATCAACTTCGATCGGTGGCAGGATGTCCCAGCTTGATAAAACTTTCCCGACAAATGATTGTTCAATGTGTATTCTGGCTCCTAAAATGAGCGAATGTGCCCGGCATCCTAACATTCAGATCCATATCAAATCCTCGGTTGCATCCATATCGGGAGATCCCGGAGATTTCAAAGTCAAGATTATTGAATATGCAAAATTTGTAGATCCTGAAAAATGTGTTTCCTGTGGTCTTTGTGAAGAAAAATGCCCGGTGAAAATTGAAGATGAATTCGATATGCATCTTCGAAAAAGAGGAGCAATTTCCCGTTATTTCCTGCAGAGTATTCCCTCAGAATATACAATTGATAAATATAATTGTCTATATTTAACCAAAGGAGTCTGCAAGATCTGTGAAAAAATCTGCCCGACAGGAGCTATAAATTATGAAGATAAAGACAGGGAAATTAATCTTAACGTAGGGGCATTGATCCTGGCTACCGGAATCGATTCCTTCGATCCAATCGGATTTGGTCATTTTGGTTACAAGAGATATAAAAACGTAGTTACCTCGCTAGAATTTGAGAGGATATTATCTGCTTCCGGTCCTCTTGGTGGTCATATTGTCAGAGCTTCCGATAAGAAAATACCACAGAGTATAGCCTTCATTCAATGTGTTGGATCACGTGACGAAAACATAGATCATAATTACTGTTCTTCCGCTTGTTGCATGTTCGCTATCAAAGAGGCGATCATAGCTAAAGAACATCTTAAAGATCTTCGAACTTCTATATTCTATATGGATATCAGAGCATTTGGCAAGGATTTTGATAAATATTATGAGAAAGCAAAAGATAAATATGGTATTAAGTTCATTAAATCCAAGGTTGCTGAGATTGATGAGTCTGAAAATAGCGATCTTAACCTGAAATATGTTTTGGAGAACGGGAAAATCAAATTTGAACGCTTTGATATGGTTGTACTTTCAATTGGTTTACAACCCCGCGAAAATATGTCCCGTCTGGCAGAAAAACTGGATATTAAATTAAACGAATTCGGGTTTTGCCGTTCCGATACATTTACTCCTTTAAAAACAACCAGGGAAGGAATCTTTGTCTGCGGTGCCCTGAACGGTCCTAAGGATATTCCTGAATCTGTGATTACCGCCTCCGGAGCCGTTGCCGAAGCAATCAAATTTCTACGTCTGGACAGGCAGGATCTTACATCCAAAAAGGATGTTCTTCCTGAAAAAGATGTGATTGGTGACAGACCCCGGATCGGTACATTCGTCTGCCATTGTGGAATCAATATTGCCGGTGTTGTCGATGTTAAAGCAGTAGCGAAATCAGCCGGGGATCTTCCCTATGTTGAGCATACGGAAGACCTGATGTACGCTTGTTCTCAAGATTGTATGAATACGATCAAGGAACGAATTGAGGAACACAATCTGAACCGAATTGTAATCGCTGCCTGTACTCCCCGTACCCATGAAGGCTTATTTCGGGATACAATCAGTGAAGCCGGTTTGAATCCTTATCTCTTTGAAATGGCAAACATTCGGGATCAATGTTCCTGGGCGCACATGGATGAACCGGAGCTTGCTACTGAGAAGGCAAAAGATCTGGTCAGTATGGGTGTTGCTAAAGCACGTAACTTAATTCCTTTAAAAAGATTACCTATCGAGATAAATCCAAAAGCCCTGGTCATCGGTGGTGGTCTGGCAGGAATGACCTCAGCCCTTTCTCTCGCTGATGCCGGTCATGAGGTATTTCTAGTCGAGAAAGAGAAGGAACTAGGTGGTAACCTGCGTAATATTTATTTCGGCTTTGATAAAGATCCTCAGGTTTTACTTGCAGAGACGATCGAGGATGTAACCAACAGAGCTCTCATTCACATCCATAAAAATGTAGAGATCGAGAAAATTGATGGATATGTTGGTAATTTCAAAACCGTTCTTTATGATAACAATACCCGGGAAAAAATAAATTTTGAACACGGTGTGGTAATTGTCACAACTGGAGCGGAAGAACATAAAACCAGTGAATACATGTATGGAAAATCCACCCGCATCATAACCCAGGTTGAATTTGAAGATATGTTGTATCATCAGAAACTACCCCGGGAGAAGTTGAAAAATGTGGTAATGATCCAATGTGTCGGTTCCCGGGAAAAAGATAAAATGTATTGCAGCAGGATCTGCTGTACAAAAGCTGTAAAAAATGCCCTCACTTTGAAAAAGAAATTACCTAATGTTAATATCTTCGTTGCAAATCGGGATGTGCGTACTTACGGATTCAGAGAAAAATATTATTCCGAACTCAGAGATCAAGGGGCAATGTTTATTCAATATGATCCGGATAATAAACCCAAAGTTGTTCTGGTAGATGAATTAGATCCTGACAGCAAAATCAATGTTACTGTTTTCGATCCGATCATGGACAAAGAGCTGGAAATAATGGCAGATCTGCTGGTGCTTGCCACTGCAGTCGATGCCAGAAAAGAGAACCGTGATCTGGCAAGAATGTTGAAAGTATCATTAAATTCCGATGGAATGTTTCTGGAAGCTCATGTGAAACTCCGACCCGTTGATTTTGCCACCGATGGTATTTTTGTAGCAGGACTTGCCCATAATCCCAAGGATATAGATGAAAGCATGGCTCTAGCTAAAGCAGCAGTCAGTAGAGCCTTAACTTTCCTGAACAAA
>JAUVIJ010000189.1 GCA_030592835.1 Candidatus Cloacimonadota bacterium
AGGCATTGATATGTATCGAATTTCCCTCATCCCTGATCACATCCTCTTCGGTAGTCAGGAATGATTCACCCAGCCAGCCATTTGAACTGTTTTTCCACATTTCAGCTATTCTAAGTGCATATTTATTTTCGTATTCCATTATTATGTACTTTTTCATTGTTTCCTCAAATCAGTTCATGATCAAAATTATTTGATCAAAATATTCAGCTTCTGTAAGATCGAGAGATGATCTTAACAGAGATTTAAATTTAACTAACAACTACAAATTTCTCAAACTCTCCAAGGTCTTCCTGATTGATTACAACTTTAATCCTGACACCTTCATCCAGATATTCCGAATTCAAGATCATTCCCAATTTATGCAAATGATTTATCGCTTTCTGATCATCATGAGGGATCAACAGAACCTTTTCCAGGGAAGCATGAAGAAAATTATCAATTTTTTCCAACAATCTCTCTACATTTTCCCCTGTTTTCGCTGAAATCAACATTGCATTTGCATGTAAATTTTCATATTCTTCCACTTTACTGTCATGATTTCTATCCATCTTGTTCAAAACCTTGATCTGGGGAATATCATCAGATTTTATCTGTTTCAAGACTTTCTGTACTGCATCGATATGTTTAGGATAATCAGGATCAGAAATATCAATAACATTAAGAAGCAGATCAGCATCCTCAACATCAAGAAGAGTGGCATGGAATGAGGCGACCAGATGATGCGGCAGATCGGAAATGAAACCGACTGTATCTGAGATCACAATTTCTTTTCCCTTCTCAAACTGCAGCTTTCTGGCAGTGGAATCGAGGGTGGCGAACAGTTTGTTTTCCACCAGAACTCCGGCATTTGTCAATCTGTTGAACAACATCGATTTCCCTGCATTTGTATAGCCTACAAGACATACTTTTTTGATATTCTCTCGTTGTTTTCTCTGCGTCTTTTTTCTCATCATTATCTTTTTTAAACTGCGATGGATCGTTTTGATATGTTCTCTGACCTTGCGTTTATCGATTTCGATCTGCTTTTCACCCATACCTCTGGATGCAGCTCCACCAGCCGCTTTAGCTGAACCCCGTTCTCTGTCCAGATGAGACCAGAGTTTCTTCAATCTGGGCAACTGGTATTTCATTTCTGCCAAATCAACCTGAAGCCTGGCTTCTTTTGTACTGGCATGTTCGTGAAAAATATTCAGGATGATCTCGGTCCTGTCAGCAACATCGATATCGAATTTTTTCCTTATATTTCTTGCATGTGATGGTGATAATTCATTATCGAAAATCAGTATTTCTACACCTGTTTCCTCCATTTTCCCGACAATGTTTTCAAGAAAACCCTTTCCCAGAAAGTAGGTCTTATCTATCTGTTTTCGATTCTGGATATATTTTGCTGTTGTCTCGACTCCCACTGTTAATGCAAGCCGTTCCAACTCATCGATAGAATGCTGTTTACTTTCACGATCCTTTTGATCCAGGCATACCCCGACCAGGATCGCCTTCATTCTACTTTCCTGCTGTCTCATTATATCTCCTATTTTTATGGTAATTAACTTCAGATCCTGTCCTGAGGATAATATTACTCATTCAGTTGACCCCATTCCTCATAGAGCCGATCCATTTTCACTTTCAAATCAGTTTTTTCCTGATGGATTTCACTTAGTTTAAGATAATCGAGAGGATATTTTTTCATCTCCTCTTCTCTGTTATCGATTTCCTTTTCCAGCCATGATATCTCATCCTCGATCTCGACAAGTCTTCTCAATATTACCTTCTCACCTTTAACTCTGATATTTCTGTTACTTCCACCGATATTCTTTGTTTTTTCTCCAGGATGTTTTTTTGTATGCGAAGATCCTTTTATTTTCTGCTCAAGAAAATAAGTATAATCACCAGGATAATTCCTGAATTTCAGATTATCGAGTTCAACGATTCGATCTGTAATCTTATTGATGAAATATCGGTCATGAGATATGAAGAGAATAGTTCCTTCAAAATCAAGCAATGCTTTCTCGACCATTTCCTTAGACTCGATATCAAGATGATTTGTCGGCTCATCCAGGAGAAGTAAATTCAAAGATCTTTGCATAAGTAAACATAGACGAAGTCGTACTTTTTCTCCTCCGGAGATATCTTTTACCTTTTTAAATACATCGTCCCGGTAAAAAAGAAAACCAGCGAGTTTATTCCTCGCTTCTCCTTCTGACATCGGAAATTCTTTTATCAGAAGTTCCAATAAACTTAAACTTTGATCTCTGAAGGAGACTTCCTGTTCTAGATAGCCTATGTTAACCTGCGATCCGATCCTGACTTCACCTTTATCCGGATTCAACTCTTTTAATAAAACTTTAAAGAATGTCGTTTTCCCGGCACCATTTTTACCGAGAAGAGCAACCCGTTCTCCATAAACCAGATGAAAATCAAGATCTTCAAAGATTTTCAAAGCATTAAATGATTTCTTCAATCCTGTTATTCTCAAAACATTTTTTCCCGATCGCTTTCCCCGGGAAAAACTCAGATTTATTGATCTTCCGATTTTCGGTCTTGTGACTTCCCTAAGTTCTTCGATCCTGGCTTCCAGTCTTTTTGCTCTGGCCATGTGGGCAGAATTATCAGTATTTATTCTTCCCCAGATCCGATAGCGTTCTGCAGCCGCTTTCATAGCCTTGATCTTCTTCTGTACATTCTTGAAGTTTTCGAATTCAGCAAGTATCCTTCTATCCTTTTCCTGGATGAAATCAGAGTAATTTCCATGATAATTAACAGCTTGTCCCATTTCGATATCAACGATCCTGGAAACAATTTTATCGAGAAAATACCTGTCGTGAGATACTATTATAGCGGCTCCATCGTATTCCTGCAGAAAGTTCTCAAGCCATTCGATAGAATCAATATCAAGATGATTGGTTGGTTCATCGAGAAGCAAAAGTTCTGTTTTTTCCAGTAATATTTTACCCAATTGGATCCTGGTTTTTTCTCCACCGCTCAAATCATTGAAATTCTGCTGCAACATAGTGCCTGAAATTTTCAAACCGGAACATATCCTGCCGAGATTCATATCGATTTCATAACCACCCGAACTTTCATATATCGATTGCAGATCTCCATATTTTCTAATCAGTTTTTCCTGAACAGAACCAGTTTTTCTATTCAATTTCTCTTCGAGTTCCTTCAGTTCATCCTCCAACTTGAGAATGTCTCGAAAAGCACTTTTCAATATATCTTTCGATGACAGATTTTCGGCTATTACCGGAACTTGTTGGAGAAAACCGATGGTAAGATCCTTTCTCTGTGAGACAATTCCGCTATCATAGATCTCATCACCGGAAATAATCCGGAAAATAGTGGTTTTACCACATCCGTTCCGACCGATCAAACCGATTTTTTCTCCATTCTGGATTTCAAATGATACCCCTTGAAGCACCTTTTCTGCACCGAATGATTTCTGAATATTGTTCAGAGCTAATTCAATCATCATTTTTTCCTGTTTTATGCGTTTAACAACCTGTTCTCATGTTCTTCCATGAATTGATTCGTATAAAGGTTGTAATAATATCCCTTCTGATTTATCAATTCATGATGACTACCAGCTTCCTGAATCGATCCGTTCTTTATTACCAGGATCCGATCTGCTGCCCTGATGGTGGATAATCTATGGGCAATAATGAAACTGGTCCGGTTGTCCAGAACCTTCTTTATTGCCTGCTGAATGATCTTTTCCGTTTCCGTATCAACAGAGGAGGTAGCTTCATCGAGAACAAAGATCCGGGGATCGGCCAATATAGCTCTGGCGAAGGATATAAGCTGTTTCTCACCCGTAGATAGCATGCCGCCACCTTCACCGACTTCAGTATCATATCCTTTATTCAGTTTTCTGATAAATTCATGAGCATCGACTAGCATTGCAGCTTTCTCTATATCCTCATCCGTAGCCGTAAGATTTCCGTAGGCTATATTATCC
>JAUVIJ010000066.1 GCA_030592835.1 Candidatus Cloacimonadota bacterium
ATTATATTTTATGAATTGATAAATTCTCTGCTTCTTCACATGCTTCCATGACTGCTTCTGATAGGGTTGGATGAGCAAAAACTACTTTTTTAATATCATCGATCTTCGCTTCTAATCCCAACATAACAGATGCTTGAGCTATTAACTCAGTTGCCTGATGACCAATTATATGGAACCCGACAAATTTATTGGAAACCTTATCGGCAATTACCTTTACGAATCCGAATGTTTCCCCAAGTCCTAAAGCTTTACCATTAGCAGAAAAAGGGGATTTACCAATCATGATCTCGTCGTAATTTGACCGGGCCTGTTCTTCTGTCAGGCCAACTGCCGCTATCTCAGGATGAGTGAAGATACATCTCGGTATGTTCTGATAATTTAATTCCGATTCTCTATTCTGGGAAGCATTGAATTTATTGCGAATTATCTCAGCAAGCAATAATCCCTGCTTACTGGCAGTATGAGCTAACATTAACTTCCCGGTAACATCTCCAATAGCATATAGTCCTGAAATTGAAGTAGAAAAATCATTCCCGATCTTAATAAATCCATTTTCCAGTTCCAATTTCATACTCTGTAGATCGATATTAATTAATGGAGATCTACCGACACTGAGTAAAATTTTGTCTGTTTTGATCTCCTTACCGTTGCTTAATTGTAAAACCAGTTTATCATCTATTTTTTTCCAGGATTCTACAGAGCTTTTTAAATGGATTTTCAGGCCTTTCTTTTTTAAAGCCATTGTCAATCTTTTGGAAATTTCCAGATCTTCCGTTGCAATCAAACCGGGTAGAAATTCAACGATCTCTACCTGAACTCCGAGATGGGAAAATATCGAAGCGAATTCACAACCGATGACACCCCCGCCCACAACAGTCAAATGATCGGGCAACTCCTGAAGGGAAAGAATATCTCTGGAAGAAAGGACATTTATGCCATCAAATTCAAATTTGGGTAAGGATTTAGGTTTAGAACCAGTCGCAATGATAACCAAACGAGCCTGAATTCGGGTTTTAGTTGAATGGATATTAAATAAATCACCGTTTTTTTCTATCGACAAGACTTTTTCATTAATCCAGTCGAGTTTTCTTTTTTTAAAGAGAAATTCTATTCCGGAAACAAGAGTTTCAACTATTTGATTCTTTCTTTTCCAGATCTGAAGATAATCGAAGGTTACTTTCCCGGTAGAGATGCCAAATTTCTCGGAATTACAGACATTATCATAGATTTCAGCTACTCTTACCAGAGATTTTGTAGGTATGCATCCCCAATTAAGACAAACACCACCTAGTCTTGCTTTCTCGAACAATACCGATTTAATTCCATACTGATCCAGACGGATTGCAGTTTCATATCCTCCTGGACCACCACCGATGATAGCTACATCGTATATATCCAAATATACTCCTGTTATAAGGTTTTTCTTAAATGGCTGTTCAGGATACCTTTTGCTTTACGGTATTTGGCAACGACTCTTCGAGAAACGCTGATGCCATCCCTGCGAAGTTCGTCGGCTATATCCTGATCACTCAGAGGATGAAAGCTATCTTCGTTATCGATCATCTTGATAATTTTTATCTCTACATTCTGACGGGAAACAGAATTATAGTTCATATCTTTCCCGGCTCTGCTACTGAAAAAATCTTTCAGGCACATTATCCCAAAAGGAGTATCAATATATTTATTCCTGACAACCCGGGAAATAGTCGATTCATTAACCTGCAACTCATCGGCGATGACAGAATATGTCAAAGGTTGGAGAATACCGGTGTTTTCATAAAAGTACTCGGGTTGATTTCTGATGATAGATTTAGTAACTCTTTCCAGAGTTCTTCCTCTGAGATAAATAGATTTTATCAGGAATTTAGCTGAATTGATTTTGCTTCTGATATATTCTACTGCATTTCTATCCTTTTTTACAAGTCTCAGTATTTCCCGATATCTTCGACTCATTCTGATCTTAGGAAATGAGAAGTCGTTGATTATGATCTCATACTCATTATCGATCTTTTTCAGGATAACATCGGGTACGATATAATTTGTCTGGTTGATCTGGATACGTAAACCCGGCTTAGGATCTAGTTTGGAAATAAGATCTTTCCAGTTCAGAATCGTCTTCAGGCTGACATTGAATTTATTTGCTAACTTTTTATAACGTTTATGGATGAGATCGTCAAAATTCTCAGCGATCAACCGGCGGAGTTCCTGATTTTCCCGGGTATCTTCGACCTGAGTTAAAAGACATTCCGGTAGATTACGAGCTGTGATCCCAGCGGGTTCCAAATGCAGTATAAATTGGTGGATTTCATCAGCACGCTGTTCTGTAATCTGATATTCAACTGCCAGTTCGGTAATTGAAAAATCATCTGGCAAAAAACCGTAATCATTTACTGTATCAATGAGTTCAGATGCAAATTTATACTCGGCATCATTCAGATGCAACCGATCAAGCTGTAGAATGAAATTCTGCTTTTTATTCTCTTTTGCTCTAATAATCTGTTCAAGATTGACTTTTTCAGTATACTGATTTTGGGAATAGTTTTCCTGATAATAGTCATTATATGTATCCAGAATTTCGCTTAATTCCTTGGTTTCATCCAAAGTCTTCTTTAATTCTTCTTCTTCTTTTTCTTGTTCGGATTGCTCTTCTTTTTCCTCTACTTTCGTTTCCGAAGCTGTCTCATTTTCATCTTCATCTTCCTTAAATTCAACCAGTTCCAGCATGGGGTTTGTAACCATTTCCTGTTTCAAATGTGTTTCCAATTGCAGTAAAGGCATTGCCAGCATCTCAAGGGATTGAAGCATTTTGGGTTTCAGCAATAAATTCTGTGTTTGCCTATGAGTCAAAGTCTGTGTAATTCTTGTCATGTTCCTATCCAAAAGGATTTATGAATCTTTCTCCTAAATATACTTCCCGAGCTTTCTTGTTTTCCACCAGTTCTCTCGACGTCCCTGAAAGCAGGATCTCACCATTAAATATAATGTAGGCTCTTTCTGTAATTTTCAAAGTTTCAAGTACATTATGATCAGTGATCAGGATACCTATACTTTTTTTCTTCAATTTCACTATGATATCCTGAATGTCGGCTACAGCAAGTGGATCAACTCCTGCAAAGGGTTCATCCATCAAAAAAAAAGAAGGTGATGTTACCAATGATCTGGTGATCTCCAATTTTCTTCGTTCTCCTCCCGAAAGTGTAAATGCTTTCTGTTTTGCTAAACTGGTAAGATTGAGCTCAGCAAGATGTTTCTTCAATCTTTTTTTTCTTTCCGGTTTTGATAATTTCATCGTCTCCAGAATAGCCATTATATTCTGTTCGACAGTAAGTTTATGAAAGATTGAAGGCTCTTGTGCCAGATATCCTATACCCAGTTGAGCCCTTTTATACATGGGCATCCGAGTGATATCTATATCATCAAAATATACAGAACCCTGATTAGCTTTTATCAGACCGAGGATCATATAGAACATGGTAGATTTTCCGGCACCGTTAGGACCAAGAATTCCGACAATTTCACCCTGTTTGATATTAATACTGACATCATTAACAACTTTTCTTTTGCCGTATATCTTAACTAATTTATCAGTCCGAATTTCATTCATATCTGGTAAATATCTTAATTAATCCTTTTAATTTGTCAAGGTATAGTTCACTAAAAATATGAAAATTTTTTAATTGGAATAATTTATGCTCAATTGAATTCTTATCTACAGCAGATATTCATTATGAAAGCTATTTTTTCTCAAATTTATATTTTCCACTAACTCGATTTGATATAATGATCTTGTTTATATCATTATCAATAAACGTAGCTTTTAATTCATCCCCTGAAGTCTCATTTATCAGGAAATCCTTATTCTCAGATTTTTCCTGAACAACATAAGAATTAACCTGCCCACGGGCTAGGAATAGATCGATATTACCCTCAAGAAACCCGATATCCATAAAATCAGATAAAACCCAATTTATTTTTTCATCTTGTCTATTTTCACGAAAATACACCAAACAGGAATCTCTTAAAACAGCCTTTTCAATATTTTTTTCCTTGAAAAAAAGCTGGATCTCCTCGGCTTTAGCGTCAGCAAAATCAGAAAAAAATCTGGGATTCCCTAAAAATATGGCTTTTTCCTCTTCAGAAAAATAAAGTAGAAAATCACTCTTCATGGTAAAATCCCGAGCTTCAACAAATACATTGAAATTTGCCACGACTTTCTTGAAGTCATTGAAATATTCTATTTTCTCGGCTGAAATAGAGAGATAATCTTCAGCATCCAGATTCAGAACAGGATCTTTAATCAGGTAACCATATCCAGTTTCAATGAAATATTTCATCTCCTCGCATGATCCGAACAATTTTTCTCTGGAATCATACATTTTAACAGATTGATAGGCCGAGAATTCTCTCGGTATCCTGAAATAAAACACTTCATCAGCGGAGAACTCTGTGTATGTCGAATCAATGTGTGTTTCCTTGACAATAACGGAATCTCTTAAGTATAGAGTTTCATTCATGCGGTTGTACTCGACAAATTCAGCAATAAGGTTTAGAGTATCTTCCACCACCAAGACATTATCGATCATACGGGTGATTTTCTGCTGTTCATATATTTCTGCAGAATCACAAAAAAATTCCGTTTCACCATAGAAAAAATGGACATCACCAGTGAGCAGAGTAATGTATTCATCATTAATTTTTTGGATGAGTAGAGTATTCGCATTGATAAGACGGTAAGGCCTGATTTCCTCCTCGCTACTGAGAATAAAACAACTGATTATGATCAGGCTACCAATCAATAGTCTCTTCATCTATTTTCCCTTCCGCTGAAACCTTTGTGATCTCGATATATTTTAAATAGATATCAGTTTTTAACTGTTCACCAAAAAGAGTATGGCTCTCCCTGATCAGGGTTACTCCGTTCATCGCCCTGACACTGTCTGTATTTCTATCCCAGATTATATAAGGAGTTTTCAGGATACCATTATCACTGGTAATTACGACATTTCCTTCCCCTATCAGCAGGTTGGCGACATCATCAATTTTTGCCTGGTTACAGGATAGAGTGGATTTTAACGAACCGTCAATATTGTAGGATTTCATAAAAATCGTATCTGCTAAAACGTAATTCTCATCATAATATTTATCTATATGGCTTGCAGTCAGTTCGTACTCTATGAAATTATTATTAGTTGCCACAATATATACAGAGTCGGCTTCTTCATCAGGCAGATTGAGATCTTCGGACCGGTCGATCTCAATTTCACTTTTGGAACAAGCGGGAATCGAGATAAAAAAACTAATTGTTATTAAGATAAGTAAAAAATTTCTGCAGTGTCTCATCGTATATTCCCTGATTGTTTAGTATCAATTCGATCAATTCCCTTACAGCACCTTCTCCCCCGGATCTTTCGGTGATATGATCTACACAGCTCTTGATACTGGGAAAAGCATCAGCAGGTACAACTGAGAAATGGACTTTTTTCATTAGAGCATAATCATTCCAGTCATCCCCGATAATTGCCACATTGTCCCAGGTGAGATCAAGAGATTGGATAAGCTCCTCTGCACATTTCACTTTATTTTTTATATTTTGAAAAAGGTGCTCGATATGTAAATCCTGGCATCTTCGTGAAAGTATTTCGGATTGCCTGCCGCTGATTACTGCAACACTGATTTCCGTAAAACTCAATAGTCTTATCCCCAAACCATCTTTTGCAGAGAAATGTTTGGTTTCGACTTGATGATTGTCATAGATGATTTTACCGTCTGTCAGTACTCCGTCACAATCCAGAATCAATAATTTGATTCCGTGTAAATCTTTCATAGTCGATCCGTTTCCATTTTATTACTGATCTGAAGGCAAAGATCTAGAAATCCGGAGATCTCATTCAGTGGTATCTGAGTCGCAGCATCACTGAGCGCCAGTTCGGGACGTGGATGAGTTTCAATAAACAACCCTTTAACCCTACCGGTTGCAAGAGCTGCTCTGGCAAGATCGGAAGCGAATCTGCGATCCCCTGATGAAATTCCGCCCTGTGAAGGTCTCTGCAGGCTATGGGTGACGTCAAAGACAACAGGATATCCCAGAGCTTGCATCAGACCGAAATTGCGAAAATCCACTATCAGATTATTATAGCCAAAAGAAGTTCCTCTTTCAGTTAGAATGATTTTTTCATTTCCGGATGATAGAGCTTTTTCAGCAGCAAAACCGATATCTTCTGCCGTCATAAACTGGGCTTTCTTGATATTTATTATTTTACCGGTTGCAGCAGCGGCAGTTATTAACCTGGTCTGGCGAGATAAAAAAGCCGGGATCTGTATCACGTCCGCAACATCCATAACATCGTCTATTTCTACAGTTTCGTGAACATCTGTCAGAATTGGTAGAGAATATTCTGATCTTACTCTCTGAAGTATCTGCAAACCTCTTTCCAACCCAACTCCAGCCGGAGAGTTGAGGGAAGTTCGATTTGCTTTTAAGTAGGAAGCTTTGAAAATTAACTTGATGTTCTTTTTTTTGCATACAGAGCGTAGATATTCAGCAGTCTGCAAAACCATATCCTCATTCTCGATCATACAGGGACCGGCAATGAGAAAAAATTTTTCAGTTAACTTCAGTTCATCGTAATTTAACACCTGTAATACCACCTGATTCTTATTATAAACTTGTCTATCAGGCTGCCGATACTAAATATGTCCAGATTTTTTTTCTTGCCTAAATATAAGGTGAAAAATTAATTCCACAAAACCTGAAAATGGGTTAATCGGAGAAAATGAAAATTTTATTATTGTTGATCTTAAGTATATCTTTTTGTTTTGCGGAAAAACCGCAACTGGCAAGATTGCATTATGATGGTGGCGGAGACTGGTATAATGATTCTGATACAATACCCAATATTGCCGAATATCTGAATGAAACCATTAATACTGATTTCTCTTTGACTCAGGCTATAATCCGGTCTGCCGATGTTAATATTTTCGATTATCCTTTCCTTTTTATGACCGGACATGGTAACGTCAGATTCAATGAAAAAGAGGCTGAGCATCTCAGAGATTATCTTCTCAGAGGAGGTTTTCTCTATGCAGATGATGATTACGGTATGGATACTTCTTTCCGTCATGAGATCAAAAAGATCTTTCCTGAAAAAGAACTGGTCGAACTCCCTGGGAATCATGAAATTTTTCACAGCTATTTTGAGTTTCCCGAAGGGTTACCCAAAATTCATAAACACGATGATAAAAGACCTCAAGCCTTTGCCATTTTTGCTGATGATGGGCGTCTGATGGTCCTGTATACCTACGAATCAAATATCAGTGACGGCTGGAGCAATGCCCATGATGATCCTCCACAGATCAGGGAAAAAGCCTTCCGGTTTGGAGCAAACATGTTCCATTATTTAATGACAAGGTAAAACAGATCATGATTGTATACCTGATATCAGATTGCCATTTAAAATTTTCCGACAGTTCTGAATCCAGGCAGCAGCAGAACCTGATCATCGATTTTCTAAGTTCCATTGAAGATAATGTGGACATTCTGATCCTCAACGGAGATATATTCGATCTCTGGTTTTCCTGGAAAAAGGTGATCATTAAGCAGTATTTTCCAATCCTGAAAAAACTTGCTGATCTAAGTGAGAAAGGTTGCAGAATTGTTTTTATCGCCGGGAATCATGATTTCTGGTTTAGGGATTTCCTGACTGATTATTTGAACATGGAAATTTATAGAGACAATTTCAGTGAAACAATAGACGGAATCAGGGTTTTTATTTCACATGGTGACCTTTATACAGCAAATGATCTCCGTTACAAAATATTTCGGCGATTAGTGAGATGCAGGCTCATTATGAAGATCTTCTCTCTTATTCATCCGGATCTTTCACTGATCATTGGAAAAAGCATGTCGCGATCAAGCCGCTATAAAAAATATCATCAAAACTGATACGTTTAAGGGAACAAGGATTGGAAAAAGCTGCCCGTAAAAGATTGAAAGATCACGATCTGGTGGTTTTCGGACATTCTCACAGTCCGCAACTTTTTAATATTGATGACGGAATTTATATTAACAGCGGAGACTGGCTCACTCATAACACATTTTTGAAAATAACTAATGGAAAAGCAGAATTATTAAAATATCAAGAAAAGGAGTAAAAAATGTTTGAAAAAATCGCATTATTATTGACCTTGGCTATTTCTACAACTCTTTTTGCGTCTGAGAATATTGTGGAAGCGACCATCAAAACCAACCTGGGAGATATCGAGTTAGAACTCTATCAGGATCTGGTTCCGAAAACAGTAGATAATTTCATCGGACTGGCTAAAGGTACAAAAGAATGGAAAGATCCGGTTTCCGGTGAAATGGTCAAAAAGCCATTTTATGACGGATTGATCTTTCATCGGGTGATCAGTGATTTCATGGTCCAGGGTGGATGTCCTCTTGGTAGTGGAAGTGGCGGACCCGGTTTCAGATTTGAGGATGAATTTCCCAGTGAGGAAATCGAGTTGACAGGAAAGATCGATACAGATGCAAAAGCTTATGAGGTTTACAATACTATTCTTGTTCCGTATATTCAATCTAATACTGATCCTGATCCTGATATTTCCCAGATAATGAATTCCTGCAAATCAGCAAAAGGTTTCGCTCCCCTGAAAGTACACGATGTTGAATACTATAAAACAAAAACCGGTATGAATAAGAAAGTGATCTATAATAAACTGAAATTATCGGTTGATTATGGTACACTCTGTATGGCCAATTCAGGACCCAACACTAATGGATCTCAGTTCTTTATTGTAACCAAGAAAGAAGGGTGCAGTTGGCTGAACAGGAAACATACGGTTTTTGGTAAAGTCATATCCGGTATGGATATTGTTCACAGAATCGAAAACCTGAAAAAGGATAAAAGAGACAAACCTCTGGAATCAAACCCTGCATTTATTGAAAAAATTGTTATTAAATAGTAGCTAAATATTCTGAAAAAGGACCTGTTGTTATCGACAGGTCTTTTTATTATTATTACAATAAAAGTAGATTTCTCGTAATTTCTTTTGTCAATCAACTTTATGTGTCTTTTCATATATAGTTAAGTTAACATTCCCTTTTTAAAAAATGCAGTTCTATTTTCAGCGATTTAACCCAGATAATGCAATAGAGGTTTAATAAAGAGTGGTAATATTTTATAGGGTGATGGGTTA
>JAUVIJ010000060.1 GCA_030592835.1 Candidatus Cloacimonadota bacterium
GTTGCTTTAATGGCAAGGGTAAGATCATCGGCAAGACTATGAAATTTGTTTACTTTTACACCAGGCGCCGGTTTTATTTCATATTGAGTGATTATCGGTCCGATATTGACGTTTATGACTTCAGCTTCTACTCCGAATTCAGCCAGTTTTCTTTCCAGGATCTGGCTGACCTCTCTAATATTAGCTTAGATCTCTTCCCGATCTTTCTTTGTAGTAAGTACAGATTCCAGAAAATCATTAATTTCAGGTTTTTTATATTCGGGCTTGTTTTCCTCAACAGGGAATTCTTGTTTTTTTACAGGTTCGATACGTTTGAATTTGGGTTGCCTGCTGCTTTCTGTATTTTCAGGTTTAGTATTATTACCATCACTCATAGAAGTATGATCGACGATATTTAGAGATTTCCCCTTTTTGGAAGGCGTGATTAAGGGTTTAGCAATTATTTTTTTCTTTTTGGTTCTTGATTGCGGGACTTCTGGCTTTAAACCCGATTTTCGAAAAGTAATTAGAAGCAGTTTAAAGAAACTCAGAAGGATTTTGAAACAGAGAACGAAAAATTTCTTTACGTTTTCAATTTCGAAAATAATTACAAGATTGGTAAAAACAATAATAAGGGAAATGAGTAAAGTTCCTATTCTGCCGAAAACCTTGAGAAGAAAACTGTATATCAACCAGGGAACATAACCAGCATGAATTATTGATTGTTCCCAGATAGTGAAGAGAACAAGATTGAAAAAAAATGAAAAAAACAGAAAGGAGAATATCTTGTTGAGAATAGATTTGTCTTTGTAAAAAAATAAACTGAACAAGCCTAATAAAGCGGTAGTTAGTAAAAGTGAGATGGAAAGGAATTTACCGAAAATGATGATCAGCCAGAATCCAAAAAACACTCCGAAAGGACCGATAGGATTTACAACCTGGGGAATATCCAGTTTTAAAATATCTAAAAAACTGAGTTGGGAATCCTTTAAAATAGAATAATCTGAGATTATTGTATTAAGGTCAACCGAGATAGCAAATATAAAAAGGAGTGATATTATCAGAAGAAACACACCCAGTAAAACTCTCCAAAAGTCGGATCTGTCAGTTTTATTCATTTTTATCCTCATTATACATTAAACCTGATCATGAGAATATCTCCATCTTTGACCAGATATTTCTTACCTTCAAGATGTAAAAGACCTTTATCACGGAGTATTTTTTCGCTTTTATGGAAAATAATATCATTGTAGGTGAAACATTCGGCACGGATGAATCCCCTTTCCAAATCTGTATGTATCTTACCGGCAGCTTCCAGAGCGGATTGCCCACTGATTATTGTCCAGGCACGGACTTCATCCTTACCGACAGTGAAGAAACTGATATATCCAAGAAGTTTATAAGTAAAGGAAATCAAACGGTTTCGGGCGGACGTATTAATACCGATATCTTCCAGAAATTCCCTGGCTTCTTCTTCATTCAGCCGGCTGAGTTCGAATTCAAATTTTCCTGCAATTTCCATAACCGGGAAAAGTGATTCGATAGTTTTTATCAGATCCGCATTTTTTCCGTAATTATTTTCATCTGAATTCAAGATGACCATAGTTGGTTTTTGTGAAAGAAATTGAAATCCGCGGACAGCTTTTTCTTCCTCAGGTTTGAGTTCTAGAGTCCGCAAAGGTTGGCTATCATTGAGATGCGGTATAACTTTCTCCAGGGTTTGTTTTTCCAGGATTAGTTTATTATCTTTCACTCCTCGCTTTAGATTGAGATCCAGTTTTTCCAATCTGTTCTCGGCAATGATAAGGTCGGATATTATCAATTCGGTATCAATAGTTCCTACATTTTTCCAGGGAGTTGGCTCTCCATGTGATTCATTTATGATTTCGTCATGAAAGTTTCGCACAACTATAGCAAGAGCATCTGCGGTTTTTATCTGAGCCAATGCAGCTCCTGAAAAAAAATCCTTTTTTTCATTGCTTTCCTTTAGTCCAATGAAATCAAGGAATTCTACTGTTGCATAAACCATTTTTTTTGGTTCGTATATTAATGAAAGTTCATTTACACGTTCGTCAGCAACTTCTACAACACCAAGATTCGGTTCCTGTTTTTGTGAAGTATAGGCGGAAATATCTGTTTCAATACCAGTAAGGGTACTGAAAATAGTACTTTTACCTGAATTTTTAAGTCCAATAAAACCAATTTTCATATTACGATTTACCTTTTGAATAGGATCTTAGTTTTTGTATTTCTTTCCCGGTGAGAAATCGCCATCTGCCCAGTGGTAGTTTACCAAGCTTTAAATTACCTATCTGAAGTCTTTTAAGTGATAAGACCTCTGAATCAACTGCTTTAATCATTCTTCTGATCTGACGTTTTCTTCCCTCATGTATTGTTATCCTCAGGGTTGTAGATCCAGCAGATCTTTTCTTCACATATACCGCTGCTGGCAGAGTTTTTTTATTATCAATTAATATACCTTCGCGCAGAGGTGTTATCTGTTGTTTTGTTAAATAACCCTTAACTTTTACCTTATAAATTTTGGGTAATTTAAAACGGGGATGGATGATCTCATTGGAAAAATCACCGTCGTTTGATAAAAGAAGCAAACCTTCGGATCTTAAATCAAGTCTGCCTATAGGGAACATATGAGCGTCAAACTCGGGAATAAGAGTGAATACAGTCTTTCTTCCAAAATCATCCTTTGCAGTTACCAGATAATTAACAGGCTTGTTCAGCATAATATAAAATTTCTCTCCGGAGGGTTTAAGCTTTTTTGACTGAAAAAATACACTGTCAGTATCTGGATTTACTTGGCGTGAATAATCAAAACAGGTTTCGCCATTAACTGAAATTTTTCCTGACTGGATCAGAGTCTCCACATAACGTCGGGAACCCAGATTACATTGCGACAGATATTTATTGATTCTTACCATGTTTCCAGAGAGTCTTTTATAATAAGATCAAACAGATTCTTGAATATTTCTTTCTGGGCTTCTTCTTCACTTCGGAATTCACTACTCTCCTCATTTTCAGAATAAGTTTCATTCAATATTAATCCATCTTTATTAAGAAGAACTTGATTTTTTACAAGATCACTAAAAATTATTTTAAAAAGGATGCGTACCTGATATTCTTCTACCCCGGTTTCAGAATACTTGAATATCTTGTTCGAGTAATCAAGTATTTCACCTTCCAGGTGGCAATCAGGAGAGACACCGACGATCTTAAGTCTACCATCCATAAGGAAATGAGAGGAAATTTCATTAAAGAGGTCTTCATCAAGATCATATTCAGTAGTTTTGTTGCTGAATTGGGTAATAGTAATTGTTTTCAAATATGGATATCCGCTTGGATACACCGTATAGGAGCAGGAGACCAATATTGCAGCAATGATAAAAATAAATATCTTCATATTTTGAAGACATTTGCGAGGTAAAAAAAATGTCAAGGATTTACTTGTTATGCTTGACAGAAAGGAAGAAAGAAGAGAAAAAAGGAAAAATTTTTAGGGGAGTTCATGACCAAGAAGAATATTACTTTAAAGCAAGCTTCTAACTACCTGAAAGTAACAGATTCAGTTATTAAAGAGATGATTAAAGCTAAGGTTTTCAATGCTGTAAAAAAAGGGCAAAGCTATCTGGTAGATAAAAACGATGTCGATGAATGGTTAGCGAACCTCAACGAAAGGGAGTTTGAACAACTGGCTTTGAAAAGGTCTGTTTGCAGATTCTCAGATTATTTCAAACCAAAATACATAAATCTGGATTTCTCTGCAGAGAATAAATATGAAGCTGTAGCAGAGATGTCAAAAAAAGCTAAAGATCTCAAGATCGTTAAAGACCACAGATGGTTGTATCAAGTTGTAGTTGCACGAGAAGAGCTTGTATCCACAGCTATTGGGAAGGGCATTGCTTTGCTGCATCCTCGACACTTCCATCCATCAAAAATTAAAAAGCCATCTATTATCTTCGGCCGTTCGAAAGAAAGCGTTGAGTTTGAAGCAATTGACAATAAACCAGTCAGACTATATTTTCTTCTGCTTTTGCATGATGATATGCAGCACTTGTTCTCAATATCTTATATCTCAAAATTATTAATAAATGAAAAAAATATAGAAACTGTATTGAATGCAAAAAATGAGGAAGAGATTTATACCAATCTTACCAAAAACGTTTTGAAATAAGTAGTCTGTTTCACGTGAAACCTTAAGGATCACGTTAGTAATTTTCAATCCAATCCAGAACTGACCAGTAGTTATTCCTCGAATTCCAGAGAAGATATCCCGACAAATTCAAACTGTTGATCGCCTCTATCTGAGCGTAGATGTAAGATCGCTTGTAATTCACAAGATAATTGTTAGCTTGAATATAAGGAATAACCCTGCATCCGGGCAGACTGTATAAACGGGTAAGTTTTGCTGCCTTATATACAAGAAAATAGGGTTCGTTGCGCACATTTTCTCTGAAACTGAAATTATTCGAAAAATGTGAGGAATAGATCATGGGATGAATAGAATCCAAAAATTGAGATAAACGTCTTATGTTCTGTCCTGTAGCACTGATATCTTTTTCCCTTTGCCACGAAACTATAGCAAAAACATCTGCTGCTAAAGTAACATCATGGTCATTACACAAAGAATATGCTCTCGCTACAAAATCGGTAATTATATCTTCTTTTTGTCTGAAAGTATAAGTGCTATCTTCTGCAAAATATTTCCTATCCTCTTCCTGAAAATAGTAAACAGAATTGTTAATATTTCCCTGGGTTGGGAACCTGATATAATCAAGTTGTATTTCATCCACACCCAAACTTGCAACTTCATTAATAAGAGATAGAAGGTAATTCTGCACTTGGGGATGAGATGGGTCAAGCCAGGATGGACCCCGGCGTTCTGATTCAATCCAGGGCTCACCGTTAACTGTTTGTGGCCTAACATCATCCTGATTACTTGCCCAAAATTGATCGTGGAACATAACGATTCGAGAAACAGCCCTCAAATTTAAACCATGGAGGGTTTTTATTACCTCGGAAGGATTAATTATCGGTTGGATATTTTCGTGCATGAGAGACCGTTTTTGGGAGGTTGAAAAGAAAAGCTCACCTTTCATGTTCTTGAGATCAAAAACCACAGTATTCAGACCAGCAGAAACTATTTCATTAAGAATATTCTGAAATTCTGAAGTTTCAATTGTATACGCACTGAGATAAAGACCGCGAACCGGTTCTAAATTATTTATATTTCTGTAACTTTTGACAGAGTGTAATAATGTATCAGGAAAAAATTTCTCTTGTTCTATTGTTATATCTTGAACTGATATTTTTACACTGTCAGAAGAAGTGTCTAAATTGTTATCAGGATTTTTTTTGAAAAATTCGCAGGATAAAATCAAGAAAAGGATCAATATTAGAATTGTCGAATATAATTTTGAGGACATAATGTTATACACAAAGAAAAAATTAGAACTTGTTCTTTTTCTGAATATTTATTCTGACTAGGGATCGTTTTAGAGCAGCTTCTGCCCTACGAAAATCAATATCTTTAGCGTTTGATTTAAGTCTTTGTTCTGCCCTTTTTCTGGAGTTTTCAGCTCTGTCCGTATCGATTTCATCTGCAGCTTCGATAGTATCACAGATAATTATAACAAGATTATTTTCGACCGTTACAAAACCATCGTGAATTGCATATTTCTCAAGTTCTTTATTCCTAAAGAGCATCAGTATTCCAGTTCTGATCTGTGTTATCAGAGGGGTATGATCAGGAAAAATCCCGAAGTCTCCTTCTGAGCCCGGAACGATAATATGATCATATTCACTACTTATCTTGATCTTATCAGGTTGAATTACGGTTAAATTCAGTTTAGACATTTTTCAGTAACTCTTTTGCCTTCTTTTCAGCGGATTCTATATTTCCGACATATAAGAAAGCCTGTTCCGGCCAGTCGTCGCAATCACCGTTAATGATTGTTTTGAAACCCTCTATAGTGTCTTTAAGGGGTACATACTGACCGGGTGTATTAATAAACTGTTCGGTAACAAAGAAGGGCTGAGAGAAGAAACGCTCGAGTTTTCGGGCACGGTTGACTGTAAGTTTATCTTCATCACTTAATTCATCCATGCCTAGAATAGCTATGATATCCTGCAAATCTTTGTATTTCTGAATAATTCTCTGGGTTTCCCTGGTAATGGAATAATGTTCTTCACCAATTACTTTCGGATCGAGGATCCTGCTGGTGGAATTAAGGGGATCAACTGCGGGATAAATACCTAGTTCAACGATTCTGCGATCAAGAACGGTTTTTGCATCAAGATGTGAAAAAGTCGTAGCCGGTGCCGGGTCTGTGAGGTCATCTGCGGGTACATAAATAGCCTGTACTGAAGTTATAGAACCATCTTTAGTAGAAGTGATTCTTTCCTGGAGTTCACCCATTTCAGTTGCAAGGGTCGGTTGATATCCCACTGCCGAAGGCATTCTTCCCAGAAGAGCAGATACCTCTGATCCCGCTTGAGTAAATCGAAAGATATTATCAATGAAGAGAAGTACATCTTGTTTGGAAACATCCCGAAAATATTCGGCAATTGTCAATCCTGTTAAACCTACTCTCTGTCTTGCTCCGGGTGGTTCATTCATCTGACCGAATATAAGAGCAGTTTTATCGAGAACACCAGAATCTTTCATTTCCAGCCAGAGATCATTACCTTCTCGTGTACGTTCACCAACTCCGGAAAATACGGAAAATCCACCGTGTTCAATAGCAATATTCCTGATAAGTTCCTGGATCAGGACTGTTTTTCCTACACCGGCACCACCGAATAGACCGATCTTCCCGCCCTTGGAATAAGGTTCAATAAGATCGACAACCTTGATTCCGGTTTCCAGGATCTCATCTTCCGTCGAAAGATTTTCAAAAGCAGGTGCCTGACGGTGGATCGGATAATATTCATCAGATTCTATAGGACCCTGTTCATCAATTGGTTCACCAATGACATTGATAATCCTACCCAGAACTTTTTCGCCAACTGGAACCATTATCGGTTCTCCGGTATCAGCCACTTTCTGGTTTCTGACCAAGCCATCGGTTGAATCCATGGCAACTGTTCTGACCTTATTCTCTCCAAGATGCATTTGTACTTCCAGAACCAGATCCGTCATATCCTTACGTTTTATTCTTAAAGCATTATGAATTGCCGGTAAGTTTCCCTCAGGAAATTCGACATCTACCGTAGGACCGATAATCTGTATTACTTTACCTTCGACCATTATTCCCTCTTGTCTATTTAATTATTAATGGCTTCCGCACCGGAAGCGATCTCAATGATTTCTTTAGTGATCCCTGCCTGACGAGCTCGGTTATACTGCAGAGTCAGTTGTTTTATTAATTCGGTCGCGTTGTCGGTTGCAGAATCCATAGATGTCATTCTAGCTCCCTGTTCGGCAGCAGAAGACTCAAGCAGTATCCGCCAGATTTCCACATTTATGTATTTCTTACCCAAAACATCGATAATCGTCTTTTCGTCGGGTTCGTAGATGAAGTCCAGATAGTTCGTTTCCGATTGATCCTCCGGTAAAATTGGAAAGATCTGTTTAGCAATAATATTATGTTGAATAGAGGATTTGAACTCGTTATAAAGCACTTCTATCTTGCTGTAGTTTTCGTTCAGGAATAGATCCATAAGATATGAAGCGATATCCTTTGAAACCGAAAAATTCATTTCATTGAAAAGACCAGTATAATTCTTTATGATCCTGTCTGTATTTTTTTTTAAATAATCGTATCCCTTTTTTCCGATACAGATCAGTTCGGCTTTTGGGTTTGCAGCAATATATTCGATAGCTTTTCTAATGATATTGGTATTAAATGAACCGCATAATCCTCTATCTGCGGTAACGATTACAATCGCGTGAATTCCTTTTATCTCTTCCTCAGATAGCAGGGGATGCTGAGTTATCCTGTTTTTCTGTTTAATCCTTTTAATCATTTCATTGATGTGGTTTGCATAGGGTCGTACATTAATGATTTTATCCTGGGCTTTTCTCAATTTTGCTGCTGCAACCATCTTCATGGCATTCGTGATCTGCCTTGTACTTTTGATGCTTTCTATTCTGATTTTAATATCCCGGATATTATTAGCCATTATGATCTACCTAGAATTTCTTCAGGATCTTTTTGCTGATGTTGTGCAATTCAGTTTTAATATCTTCGGTCAATTCACTCGCAATCAGCTTTTTCACGAATTCCTTATATTCAGTATCTATAATGGAAAAAAGCTCTTCCTCTACTTTTTTAACGTCTTTGAGATTAATTTTATCGAGGTAACCTTCATTTGCCATGAAGATTATCAGAATCTGTTTATCAATCGAAAGGGGAGTATATTGAGTTTGTTTAAGGATTTCGATCAATCTTTCCCCTCTTCTAAGCTGGGCTTGTGTTGCTTTATCGAGATCAGAACCGAATTTGGAAAAAGCTTCCAGTTCGTAATATTGAGCAAGGTCGAGCCGTAACTGTCCTGTTACACCTTTCATTGCTTTGATCTGGGCATTACCGCCGACTCGTGATACCGATAATCCAGCATTAATAGCCGGTCTGACCCCGGAATGGAAAAGGCGGCTGCTTAAATAGATCTGACCATCAGTAATTGAAATCACATTGGTTGGAATATAAGCGGTAATATCATCAGCCTGAGTTTCAATGATCGGCAATGCAGTTAAGGAACCTCCGCCAAGATCATCACTGAGTTTTGCTGCTCTTTCCAGAAGTCTGGAATGCAGATAAAAAACATCACCAGGGTAGGCTTCTCTTCCCGGAGGACGCCTTAAAAGCAGAGAAAGTTCACGATAGGCGACTGCATGTTTGGAAAGATCATCATAAATTATAAGGGCATGTTTTCCATTATCTCTGAAATATTCACCCATTGTCGCTCCGGCATAAGGTGCCAGATATTGCAACGAGGCCGATTCCGATGCGGCTGCATTGACAACGATCGTATAATCCATAGCACCAAAGGATTCTAGGATCTTTACTATTTTAGCAATAGAAGATTTTTTCTGTCCTATTGCAACATAGATACAGTAAACATCGGTGTCTTTCTGGTTTATGATTGTATCGATAGCAATAGCTGTTTTGCCTGTTTCCCGATCGCCTATGATCAATTCACGCTGTCCTCTGCCGATAGGGATCATGGAATCGATCGATTTCAATCCAGTCTGAAGAGGTTCTTTCACAGGTTGTCTTTGTATGATTCCCAGGGCTTTCTGTTCAACTGGCTTGAATTGAGCTGCTTTTATTGTTCCTTTACCATCGATTGGTTTTCCAAGGGAATCTACAACTCTTCCTAAAAGTTTTTCACCCACAGGGACTTGAAGGATTTTTCCGATTCTTTTGGCTATATCACCTTCTTTGATCTTTCTGGTCTCACCGAAAATGATGCAACCGACATTATCTTCTTCCAGATTTAGAGCCAGGCCAATGACTTTTCCCGGGAATTCTATCATTTCTCCTGACATGATGTTTTTGTGCCCATAAACCCTGGCAATCCCGTCTCCGACCTGAACTACTCTTCCGGTTTCGTTGATATCTATCTCGAATTTGAAATCGTTTATTTTTTGCTTTAA
>JAUVIJ010000021.1 GCA_030592835.1 Candidatus Cloacimonadota bacterium
TGATCCTGCTTATATGAATGCTAAAGCCGATGATGAAAACTACTTTGAAGAACTGGATGGAATGAATCCTTGTTATATTTATCCTTCGAATCAGATTGAATACGTAGATGAAACCCATGGTATTATTCCTGTAGTCTTCTTTGATGATTTCAGTTATGGTTCATTCATTCAAGGATATGGTCAAAACATTGGTGGAGCTCAGATGTATGCCGAACTGATCGTTGAATTTCCAGACCCTGTTGCAGTCGGAGATAATGAAGTTATTCCCGCACTGTCTCTTGCTCAGAACTATCCCAATCCCTTCAATCCTGTTACTAATATTGCCTTTGATCTGAAAGAAGCTGGAAATGTTTCGATCGAGATCTACAATATTAAAGGACAGAAAGTTAAAACTCTGGTCAATGATCATCGTACCGCGGGTGAACACTCAGTTGTCTGGAATGGAACAGATGACAATAATAACGCTGTAACCAGTGGTGTTTATTACTACAAAATGGAAGCAAACGGACAATCAGCAGCCAGAAAAATGGTTCTGATGAAATAGTCCTAAATAAATTAATGGCGGTTAACGATGTTAACCGCTTTTTTCGCAAAAGGGAGGATTTTAAAAATGAAGAAATTTGCAGTTTTGTTTATATTATTATTCATTATGAATATAATTTTCGCAAATGATGTGCAACAGCCCAATCGTCAACCTGTCGATATGGAAATATCCGTTCGAACTGTGGATGCAAGTGGTGATAGAGAAGCCCCTGTCATTACTTTCGAAGTGGATCCCATAGTGATAACACCGGCAACATATTATGATTATATGCTCGGTGGCTATAATGGATCAACCTTAAAAATGCAACCAGAGACTGCAGATCCTTACGGATATCCTGCAGATGGGTTTTATCACAGCTTCATGTACCAGGCGACTGCCGGTGCTCAGAGAAGGGTGTATTACACCTATGTTGATGCCAGTTATAATGTGTCCACTCCTGCAGCTATCAGTTCCAGTACGATCAGGGAAGGATTTCCCACTGTCAGTATGGATCCTTTGACCGGCAATCCTTTTGTAGTCTGGCATTCCAGTGTAGATGCTGATAATGAGCTGGAAAGCAATATGAGTTACGATATGTACAATGTGGTTGGTGGACCAGGTCTCTGGAAACAACCATTCTCAGTATTCTTTGCTCCAACCCCGGGATTCGAACAGTATGTCGAAATTATCTGGCCGGTTATTCAGATCGGTCCGTCTCCAGAAGATGGAATGCGAAGAGTACATGTCTATGGCAATTATTCACCACCTGCCGGTTCTGCTATGTATAATAGTCTTTATGGTTATTCCGATTTCCAGTATGATGATGCCAATTTTGATATGTTATTAACTGATTGGACTTATCAGACTTTTCCTCAGTTCGATTACTGGCAGGATGGTTTGATAAAACGTGCTATAAAAGATATGGCTGTATCCGATGATGGTCAGGTAGCTTTTATTGGCCATGCCAATGACAGTTTGTTCATATATCACAGTGTAGATTATGGTGAGACTTTTGATTTGACCATGGATGGAGCTCACTGGTCGGTTTTCAATCCCCAGAACGAGGATGGATCCCATGTTTTTGAAAATGGAGATGGATCACCAGGCGATGTTTTCATTGAACCCAATGGAGATGGTGGGCATTATAACGCCATATTTACTGATAATAATACCAAGGTTGTTTACATGACCGCTTTCGGTATCAATACAGTGGAAACTCAATCCAATGGTCAATATTATCCAGCTCACTTCCATCCCAAGATCGTATATTATGATCTTACTGCCGGAGAATTTGATTTTGTCGATCTACAGTTCACGGGACTCGATGCTTATGATGATCAACCCATGATTTCCTACGATCAGAATGAAGATGGAATACCGGACTCTTGGGATCCTGATGGAAATGTTGAATTTGCTAATATCTGGCCTTCATTCTGGGTCAGTGATTTTCAATCTGGAGCTTTTCATTACAGTAATTTCAAACTTGCCAAGAACGAAGAAAAAGGCTGGGTAATAGCTGTTTTCCAAGATGGACGTTACGCCTGGGAAGCCTACTGGGAAACTCCGGGTTATGAAGACTGGGCAGAAACCAGTCAGATTGCAATTTCTGTTTCCATTGATAACGGTGAAACCTGGTCCGAACCTGCTTATATGAACGCTAAAGCAGATGATGATAATTATTTTGAAGAACTCGATGGTATGCTACCTGCCTATGTTTATCCCTGCGATTATATCGAAATTATCGATGAAACTCACGGTAGAGTTCCTGTTATTTTCTTCGATGATTACAGTTATGGATCTTTCTATCCCAATAATCATGGTCAACCAACTGGTGGTGCCCAGATGTTCACAGTGCTGAATATCGAATTTCTGGCAGACTCTGCTGAAGGCAGTGATCTTCCACCGGTAGTTAAATTGAGCCAGAATTATCCCAACCCCTTCAATCCTGAAACTACTATAGATTACTCGGTACTTGAAGCTGGTAATGTCAGCATCGACATCTACAACATCAAGGGGCAGCTTGTGAAAACTCTGATTAATGATTACAGAAATAATGGTGAATATTCGGTTATCTGGGATGGAACTGATGATAATGATCGTTCTGTATCCAGCGGTGTTTACTATTATAGAATGCGTACTAAGAATGATTCAGATACCAAGAAAATGGTTCTGATGAAATAGATCAAATCTGATTATAAAAAAAGCGGTTCCGATGAACCGCTTTTTTTATTTCCTAATATATCACATCAGCTAAAAACAAACCCTGAGGTGGGGCAGTATAGATCAATTGATTTGCAGGATCCTTAGTTTCAAGAATTTCCAGAAGGATCTTATCATCTATGTTTCTACTTGTTACATTGATTACTGTACCAATCAGTCTTCTGACCATATTATGAAGAAATCTGTCTGCAGATATTGTGAACTGCAACTCTTCATCACGGATCTTTAGAAAAAAATCAGATACAGTGCAGATAGTAGTTTTATTATCGGGATTAGCTTTTGAGAAGCTGGAAAAATCATGTTTACCGGGGAACTGGGATATTGCCTTTCTGATCTTTTCTGGATCCAATCGATATTTCGGTAAAAAGGATCTATACTTACGGTTGAATGGAGTGATTTTCCTGACAATGTAATACTTGTAGATCCGTTTCCTGGCATCAAAACGGGCATGAAAATCTTCCGGTACATCTCTTACTTCTTGAATTCTGATCTCAATCGGCAAACCGGAATTAATAGCTAGTAAAATCTGAGAATTATTCATTTCCAGAGGAAAATCGAAATGAGCATGCTGCCCTGTTGCATGTACGCCGGCATCTGTTCTTCCCGCAGCTACAACAGGAACCCGGGATTTTGCAATGTTGGATAGAACGGTTTCAATTGTTTGCTGAATAGTTCGACCCTGTTTCTGACTCTGCCAGCCATTGAATTCGGAGCCATCGTAGGAGATTTTAATCAGTTTACGTCTCATATCAATTCCGTATATAATAATACTTCGATTAAAATAATCAGGATTAGAGTAAAATTGGCAAGTTTATTTGTTCTGAATTTGTTCTCTGTTTCATCGATCCGGTTATTAATGGTTGTATTGACCGAATTCAGATCGTTGAAAGTGGAAGATATCGACTGATATACGCAGGGGCTGATATTTTTTTGTTTATTTCTGCATATCTTGAACTTGAGGCTCAGTTGCCTTGATATCTCTAAAGTAGCCAGAATAAAGTATACCAACTGGTAAAATATTTTTCTGTTTTTATTATTCCTTGCCAGGATTAGAAGCTGATCATGATCGATTGTCCGGGTTATAAATACAGACAAAAGCAAATAAAAGGATATCCTTACCATTGTATAAATCTGATCTGATAATTCGAGTTTAAACAAAATACTGAAGACTAATAGTGAGCTGAAAAGGGGAAGAATTAAATTAAGAGCTTTAAGCCAGGACAGCAAAATCCTCAGGTCCGCCAAAAAAAAATGGAATAGAACTGCATAAAGTATTAAAAACCTGTTAAATTCCAGATCAAGTGAAATAATGATTGTAAGAATTAATGTAAAAAGTTTAAACCGGATGTTCTGAGTTGAATAAAAATGTTCAATACCTGATCTCATTTCTTCAGGAATATTGTGTCAACCAGATTTGATTTAACGGGGTTACCTTTTTTAATAGCTGTTTGAAATCTCCATTCCTGGATCGATCTGGTAATAATATCTATCATTTGTTCTTCATATCCGGTAAGATTTTTCAGGATGTCGATCCTGCCGGGGATACCTGTTTCAAGAACTTCAATTTTTACCACGATATGATCGCCTTCCTGCAGTTCGATATTCGGAGGAAGCAAAATTTCTCTTTTCTCAAGGATCGCGGCTTTTCTATCCATTGACACAAAAAGACTATCTATACTTAAAGAATCAGTGTTAATTACATTATAATTATCTTCAGGTTCAAGATTTTCATTATCATCTGGAGTTGTGATTTCCTCAATATTCTCCTCTTCAATAATTTCCTTTTCCAATTGTTCCTGAGCTGTAATATATTCCAGACGTTCGATATTCTTGAATGATTTTCCATCATAGAATTTGTTGATATACAATTTCATATCAGGATCACTGGATTCGCTCAGGATAAGGTCGAAATACTCTTTAGCAGCTGCACTGTCCGCCAGGATGAAATAGTTCAAGTATCCCAATCCGTAAACAGCATCAAAGTAATATTTATGTTGTGGATTAGAACGAATTTCGTTTAGTTTTTCCATAGCCAGAATCAGATCGGTGTCAATATAACCCAGTGCTATATCATATTCTTCAAATTCAGTTTTTTCCTGATAGGTGATAAATTCTACAGGGGTATCCTGCATCAAATTGATAGCAGCAAAAGTGTATTTGTTCTCCGGTGATTCAGAGTTCAGGATTTCGAACTCGGAATGGACTTTTACACTGTCCTTGTAGATATTCTTGAAAATCCAGATCTTGATAAAACGTGCATAGGGAACAAACTCCTCCCTGTATTTCGATAGGTTATTTTCTGTTGCTGTGATCAAATTATTAATATCATCTCTGGTCAAAACAGCTATAGAATCTTCAACGATCTCTTCAACGACGAGAGAATCGATCTCCGCAGAAAGAGAATCGCTGATATCATTGATTGTAGTAGCTGTTGTATCGGCTGGCTGGATAAGTTCATCTTCCGGTAGCTCCTGCAGGATCAGGTTGAGTGAATCCAGATTAACATTAAAATATTCGATCTGACCGATAATGTTATCATATACAGCAATTGCCGAATCGGGAAGGTCGATTACCTGGATATAATACTCTGCCAGTTTGAAGTGTTGAGCAACAAGTTCTTCAGCTGGGATATCAATATCGGGATTATTATATTGAATGATCTGGCTGGTAACTACACTTCGGGAAAGAGATTCTTCGACAAATTCAGAATTGGAATATTCGGTTTTAACCATGTTGTAATATTCAATAGCTCTTTCATAATCCTGAACCTGTTTAAAATAGGTTTCTGCAAGATAATAAGATGCTTCCGCAGAAAGTTTTGATTTCTTGTTATTGGTGATGATATTTTCGAAGATAGTTATTGCTTCCTTGGTCTCACCTTTACTGGAAAGAGTCCTGGCTTTTAAAAGCTGAATTTTACTGATCTGACCAAGTCGGTATTCTTTTTTCAACAATTTTGTAATGGCTTTTAAGGCAGGTTCGTATTCCTTAAGCAGAAGATGATTCAGAGAAATATAGTAACGCGAGTTTAATTTAGTCTTTTTACTTATTCTACTGGTAAGAATCGAGTTGAAAATTTCGTTAGAATGGCTGTAATTACCTGCTTCATGATATGATTTTCCCAGCTTATAAAAAGCTTTCTCATATTCATCGGAATCGGTGTGGCTATCTATAATGTTCTGCAGATAATATTGTGCCTGAATGTAATTTTCATCCCTGATATAATATTCGGACATTATGTTCAATGCCTGGGGATGATGCTCTTTGAAATAGTCATTATTAATAAAATCCTGGAGCATTTTGTAGGCTTTATCTTTCTGATTGAATTCATATTGTGACATCGCCACATAAAGCCTGGCTTCAGGTACGAACTCACTTTCCGGATAGAATTTTATTATATCATTGAATTGTTCGATAGCCTGTATGTAATTGGTTCCCTTATAATACAGACATTGAGCCAGCATGAATAAAGCATCATCCGCATATTTACTATCTTTGTAATCTGTCAGGATGACTCCGCATTTTTTTATGGCTTTGTTATATTTCTGGATCGCGTTAGGAGCCGGTCTGCCATTATCTCTCAGAGGGGTTGCCTGAGCTTCCTTAAAATATCTCTTAGCATTGTAGAAAGTGTTGTAATAAGCACAACCGAGTGCAGATACAATCAGGACTACAGTCAACAGTTTGAGGATTTTTCTATACATCGTTTTATTCCAGAACGAAAAATTTATCTGCTATTTGTTTCAATTTATCAGATTCGATCAATTCTTTTATTTTTTCAAAATCTTGACTCATTTCACGATCTCTACTCAAAGTTGGGACAGATTTGCGGATCTCTTTTCTGATCTCCTCAATAACAGGTGATGATTTTTGTTGCCTGTTATCCAGAGCCTGGGTTGCCATTAAGATTTCGATCGATAGTACATATGTTGTATTTTCGATGATGTTACGTGCTTTTACAGCAGCAATTGTCCCCATACTGACATGATCTTCCTGATTAGCAGATGTGGGGATGGAATCAACTGAAGCAGGATGAGCCAGGATCTTGTTTTCTGAAATCAAGGAAGCTGCTGTTAATTGTGCTATCATGAAACCGGAGTCTAGACCGGGACGAGGAGCTAAAAAAGGTTTCAACCCTCTGTTTAGAGCAGGGTTTAACAGATGTTCAGCCCTTCTGTCCGAGATATTACCTAATTCAGAGACAGTAAATCCCAGGGTATCGGCAGCAAAAGCGACTGGCTCTCCATGAAAATTACCACCCGATATCACCTTGTCTTCATCCGGAAAAATCAGAGGGTTGTCTGTGGCGGAATTGATTTCGATAGAAATCACATTTCTAACATAATCCAGAGCGTCTCTGACAGCGCCATTAACCTGGGGTGTACATCTCAGGCTATAAGCGTCCTGAACATTCTCACAAAACTCATGGGAATTACGTAGTTCACTTTTATCCAGAAAATTATAGATATTCTGAGCAGATATTTTCTGTCCATGATAAGGTCGGAGCCTGTGGATCAGTGGTTGAAAAGCATCTGGAGTTGCCAGTACTGCATCTATGCTCATGCTGGCACCGATATCAGCGATTCTGCAAAGTTTCTCTGCTTTTATTAGTGCTAGTGCTGCAATTGCAGTCATGACCTGAGTTCCATTAGTAAGTGCAAGACCTTCTTTAGCTTTTAATTTTACCGGTTTAATACCAGCTTTTTCCATAGCGATCTTGCCGCTGCTTATCTTTCCCTTGAATTCGGACTTTCCTTTTCCTATGAGCACAAGAGCCAGGTGAGAAAGAGGTGCCAGATCACCACTGGCGCCTACAGATCCTTTTTCCGGTATCAGTGGATGAACGCCTTTGTTCAGCATATCTATCAATGTCTGCAGTGTGGAAAGACGGATTCCGGAATATCCTTTGGCAAGAACGTTAATTCTCAGCAACATAATTGCCCTAACTTCAGCCCGGGGAAGAATCTGTCCTACTCCTGTAGCATGACTGAGAATAAGGTTTTCCTGAAGCTCTTCGATTTGATCGACCGGGATCTTGATATTACTGAATTTACCGAATCCAGTCGTCAAACCGTAGACTGTTCTTTTCTCGGAAATGATCTTTTCAACATATTCACGGCATTTGATAACCTTATCTCTGGCAGTTGAAGTCAGCTTGATCTTCTCTTCCTGAACGGCTACACTGTATATATTTTCCAGTGTAAGATCATTGCCATTAATAGTTATCATAAAAGCTCCACAAACAATAAGAACCTTGCAAAGGTTTTTTTCTGCAAGGTCTTAAAGCCATATTATAATCTAATAGGTATTTAACTTACCGATCTCTTGTTCGACAGCATGCAGAATTTCCCGTTTTCTGACAGCAGCCATCATATTATTGTGATCGTCATATAAAGGACGATCTTCACTTAGATGATCGACAACTTTGCGGACAGCAGAATGAGCTGCCTTAGTCCCTTTACCAAAGCTGAAATCACGGAAGTCGAGAGCTTGTGTAGCCGCAATAAATTCGATACCGAGTATACCATAAGCGTTATCCATGATCTGTCTCGATTTCAAAGCGGTATTCATTCCCATACTGACAAAATCCTCCTGGTCAGCGGCTGCTGGAATAGATTGTATGGAAGCCGGGACCGAAAGGATCCTCTGCTCGACTATCATCATGTCAGCAGTATATTGACTAAGCATATGACCGGAGAACATACCGGCACCTTTAGTCAAGAAAGCTGGCAAGCCGACACTGAGTGCGGGGTTAAGCAAACGGTTAAGCCGACGTTCTGATATAACACAGACCATTGTGATCACGGCTCCTAACATATCCATGGGAACGGATATGGGCGAACCCTGAAAATTGGCTCCCGTAAGTACAATCTCATCGTCCGGAAGGAAGATCGGATTATCGCCTACTCCGTTTAGTTCAATCTCCAGTTGTTCTCTAGTCCAACGTAACTGATCTCGTGCAGCTCCGATGACTTGAGGAGTCGATCTCATACTGTAGGCATCCTGAACTTTGACTTTCATACCTTTCAGAAGATCTGAACCTAAGATCATTTTTTTTATATTGGATGCTGAGGTTACAGCTCCCTGGAATCCTCTCAACTTGTGCAAACGCTCATCGTAGGGTTTTAGATTAGCCATCAAAGCTTCCAATGTCATGGCTGCGGCAATCTCTGCCTGTTTAATGAAACGTTCGGCTTCGTAGACGATCAGAGCGGATATTCCGGCAGTAAGATTGCTGCCGTTAATGGCGCCAAGACCATCTCTTGCTTCCAAACCAGGAATTGGGATTCCAGCTTTTTCCAAAGCCTTTTTCCCGGACAGCCTTTTTCCTTGATAAAAAGCTTCACCTTCACCCATGAGAAGAAGTGCGATCTGGCTCATGGGAGAAAGATCACCACAGGCGCCGACACTGCCTTTCTCACAGACGACAGGAGTTACTCCTTTATTAAGCATATCAACATAAGTCTGAGTAATTACCGGTCTTATCCCGGAATTTCCGTTCGCATGGCAGTTAATGCGTGATATCATAGCCGCACGGACATGTTCGATTGGACAGGGTTCGCCGATACCGGCAGAATGATTGTAGATGAGATATTTCTGGAATTGCTTGATTTGATCGTCATTCAAGACAATTTCAGAAAATTCGCCAATACCGGTGTTAACGCCGTACATAATCTCCTTTTCGACGATTTTCTTTTCGATAAAGGATCGGCAATGCTTAATTCTGTCGACAGCATCAGGATGTAGTTCAACCTTTTCCTTGCCGTAAGCAATTTTATAAACATCTTCGATTTTAAGATTTTTACCTGTGATTATAACTGACATTAAACCCCCGACAATTTATTTTATTATTTATTAAAAATGATAGCTGCAGGAAATGTTCGGATTGAGATCGAGATCAAGATAAAAGGATATATCCATTCTCCTCATTTTTTTGGCGATCCGGAAAGAATTAATAGCACTGATCAGATGATTTACAACAATTGTACCTGTTATAGCTTTGGCATAATCAGAGAAACTTGTGGCATCTTTTCTCTTCTTTCCGTAAGTGATACGATCTTCGGTGCTGTCCCAGTTCCAGTAATATTCATCAGAATAAAGATTATCCTCGAGATATTGCTGAGGATCCGGTTGGCTTTCCGATTGCTCTACAATGTAAGCATTATATCCTCCCGGTTCAAAACCGGAACTGGAATATTTGGAAAGGTGATAATAGTATTGGTCTTCATAATCCATTCCAGAATCGATATGGGCATATTTGACAGCATGATTGAATGCTTTTCTCTCGGTAAGAATTTCTTCTTCTTCGCAGTACAATTTTGAAGACCAGGCTAATACTTCCAGACCAAGAAAAACATAACCGGATCTATTACCCATCGATAATTCTCCCCAGCCAGGAAGAATTGCTGATTTGAGAAAAGCTATTTGAGGACTCGGTTTCTCACCCCATAACGAGCTTGCTAATAACACTGTCAAGAAAAGAAGAAATAATGTTTTCCTGTTAAAATTTAATCTCATAATTAATTATAAATCCTTTTTGTTTCCAGTCTGGTAGAACAGATAACTGACCGTATTTTCTTTGATCTCTGAGGATTTTTTTACTGCTGATGAAAGTATCAAGCACACTGACGATCCTGTTGATCAGAGCTGCTGCTATTGTGAATTTGGAATAAATCTCCAGATCCTGTTTTTCTCCTCTCTGATCACGGTATTCCATCCAGTTGGCGTTATTCTGCCAATCCCATTCCTGATCCAGGGGTATCAGATGGTTAGCAAGATATTCCTCATAAGTTTCCGGATCATAGTAAGGCGAGTTCGCACTCAAATAAATATTCCGAGCGAAGAGATAGACACTTTCGTTATATTGGTCACTGCTGGAAAAATTCTGAATAAGTTGATAGTAATTCGAAGAACTGTTCAGCGGGACACCGGCTTTGGAATAAGCAAATTGTTCATAAGAGTTGATTGCCCATTGGGTCTGGGCATCAAAGCGTAAATATGAATAGATGATCAGCATTTCCGTACAGAAAAAAATACCGGCTTTTGAATATTGTTTTGTATATAATTCACCCAATCCCGGAACAGCAGCAGACATTAATACAGCCTTTGGTATCGATATTTTATTCTGGGCGGAAATATTAACCGTTAAAATAATCAGGATCAGGAGGATAAATAATTTTCTCATCTAATCAGAAACCCTTGCTTACCATTATAGCGGGGGCGATCTCATTATTTACAAACACTGGTGCAAACTTGATCTTGAAATTGTTGTTATCGGTAATATATTCAAGATTGTATCTACGAGTAACTCTCAGGGCATCGAGAGAGGCCAGAATATGGTTGGCAACGATCCCGAAACTTATTGTATTAGCTGTACTGTAATAATCCTCCGCTTTCTGACGCATCTTGATATATTCTGCCCTTAAACTACTGTAGATCCCCTGATTTTGATCGTAAAGCTGCTGGTTTTCCTCATAATCCCCTCCATCTTCATTGATGGGGTCATTGCCTGTCCATTTGTCAAATCCATTATAATCTTGGTAGAGCCATTCTGGTCCAAAATCCCCATTCTCATAAATGGCATAGATATCATACCAGTCATTCCAGCCGAAGATGTAATGCTCGTATTTGCCAATATCTTCGTAAAAATGCTGGGTATTGGTGTTATCCAGGTGAAAGTGATCATCATAGAAAGGATTATTCATAGTTTCCTGTAGATCAATCTGACACTGGGTCTGGTTTGCCCTGTTGTAATTCTCATCTGCAAATTCGATATATTCCTTTTTCTTATCATCACCCTGTCCGGTATAGTTGAAATATCCATACCAGAGTCCGATTTCGATCAGGGGAAAAATGTATGCAGTTACACTTCTCGGACTAGCATAGAACTGACCGACTCCGGGTAGAAGTGCAGAAAGGAACATAGCGGTTTGCACGGATTTCTGTTCATATTGAACATTGATGATCCCGTTTTCGAAGTCCTGTGAAAATAATGATGAAAAGAGGAATATCAACAATATCATTGAGAAAAAGGTTAGTTTCAACATTTTTTTACTCCTTCTCGAAATACTAATTCTCTATAGCGAGTGCTATTTTTCTGACATTCTTACCAGATCTGACAATAGCAAAATACATACCGGAGGAGATATTTTTGGTATTCCAGACGATATCCTGATAAGAAGACGTCTCTTTTGGATAGGAATTACTTAATATAATATTACCTGCAATGTCAAAGATTTTTAATCCAATATCGCTTTTTGGATTTTCAACCCTGATCCTAACTTCACCTTTTGAGGCAGGATTAGGGTAGGCATAGGCATTCAAACTTGCTTCGGGATCGATGATATCCTGCAATGAACCGTAAAATATCGAATAATCATTATGCCGATAGCCATTCCAGAGGATCGGGTTTTCGGGTATATTCTCACAATATGCCGCTGTAATTGTAGAGCCGGCATCGACGTAGATAAAATACAATCTTTGAGAAACCTGATCCCAGTAGAACTGGTTCATTTGACCGTTATTATTCCAGATACTCGATAAATGTGGAGCGAAAATCCCTTCATTATCGAAAGAAATAAGAGCATCGTTTTCGTCTTCAAAGATCAATACAGGTTGATTTGAAAATTCAACAATTCTAGGAAAGGAAAAGGGTTTAACATTTATATTTTCGAATCTGGAAGGAAATCCCTGAACCAGTGAGCCCCATAAGGTTAATGCAAAGAGTCTTTCCCCGGCTGCAAAGATCAAAAAGACTTGATCATCATTAAAAATGTTACCCAGGGCAAGCTGTGTGGGTTGTGCATCGCAATAGGATGAAAGGTTGAAGATCTGCTCTGCTTCTCCTGAATTGATTCGGTAAAGGTTCCCCTCATCGTTCAGAATAAATACGGCATTGTAATCAGGATTTGAATCACTGTAACAGATGGGAACATAATTCCCGGATATAGCAGGAATATCAATACTCTGGTACGACCCCGGATTTTCCGGATCTATCAGATGGACCCCATCATTATTGACACCAATAATATTCTCACCGTCATATACACAACTTATTATAGATAATGGTAATTGTTCATCATTGAAATAGATAATATCTTCCGTAACAACAGTTAATATGTCCTTCTCGTTAATGTATAATGGTAGATCGATAACTGTTGACGAATATTCGTGTTCGATAAATTCAAAATTATAATTATTATTGCTGAGAATATATACTGAGTTATCGGATGGACAAAGAAAAGATTCTCCAATACCATTTTTTAATTGAACTCTGGTGATCGGTTTATCCGGGATGAAATCAAGATCAAGAGCAGTTAAACTGAACCAGTCATCCGTATTTTCATCATAAAGTTTGTGATAAATATACAATTCTGACCCTGATACTACCGGGAAATCAAGAATGTTATTAGTAAAAAACTCGGTGTTTCCTGTATATCCGACAGCAGTGATTGGATCCAGGTTTGCAATTATAGTCGTATGATCAAACAACTGCAACCCGATTTTTAAACTCATCAGTCTTTCCGCATTGAGTTCTACTTCATAGCTGCTTATGTCGTACAGGGTATAGATGGATGGATACCCGTCATTGGTCAACAATGGGGGATGAGTTGCACCAGCGAGGGAATCATTATGGGTGGCATATGGTTCTTGTCCGGGTGTATTGGGAATATCCCAACCATCGAAGATAACCGAGTTACTCAATACTGTTAAAATTGGTTTATATTTATAGAAAGGTTCGTATTCCGTACCTCGCCAGAAATATGAATAAGGATTGCCAATATCGGAGATATTATCGGCTTCGATTATTTTTACTCCCCGGTTATAATAATCACTGTTTACAGTATTATTCTCATAGTTTCCCTGCTCATAAATGATCCTTTCATCGATATGCCAGATCAGAAGACCACCACCGATAACATTACCATTCTGATCAAACCACCCTGGAAGTAGATAATCGTATTCATAAGTGCGGGTGGAATCAGAAGGATCATCACTTATTGGTGTGGGATGAAGAATCACCCGTCCATCTGCTGAATCCCAGAGCAAAGTTCCCCCATCGCCATCGGGATCGAGCTGACGGTTTTCTAGCAAGAGATATTCGAATTCATTAAGGGGAATTTTAATAAAATAAGGAAGATCGCGGTAGGGATCATACTTATTTTCCGAGGGAGTTAAAAATATCTCTTCATCCATGTTTATTTCAGAAAGATCTTTGAGAATTCCCCTGGCTCTGAAATCTTCTTCCCAGGCAACAAGCCTTGACCAGACTCCAGGCAAAGATGGTAATCCGCCTTCAATATAATAGATCTCATCATACTCATCATCACCATCGAGATCAACACCATGACCGATCCTACCAAGACCTCCACTGTCCATAATATCGTAATATCCCACTCCGGGATAGAAATTACTGGTATTGTACAGATCGATGAAACCCAAGGAATGCCCAAATTCGTGAACCATTACCGAGTTGATAACGCCATAACCGTAATATTCAGTAAAACCGGAGTCTTCATAAACTTCAATATCCTGAGTGATAGTTTCCGGAACATTACAGGCATGATCAA
>JAUVIJ010000042.1 GCA_030592835.1 Candidatus Cloacimonadota bacterium
AATGAGATTCATTTATCACTGGGAGAATTTGGACTATTGGAAGATTTTGAAGATGAACCGGATTGGGAATATGATCCTGCCTGGCAGCTTGTTTCAAATTATTCCTGCCATGGTAATTACTCTTTCTCCTGCCGTCCCGAGCAACCTGGTTTTTATTCTGCTGTCTGTGGTGATTTTATCTATCTGCCGGAGCAAAAACTCAGCTTCTGGTATAAATACAAAATGCCTATGTATGGTGAGGACGGGGTCTATTTTCTTTTTGAAACCGGAAATATCAGTGACACACTACTTTTTCTCGGTGCTGGGGGTGCACTACCCTCAGGTGGTTCAAGACCGATCGAGGCTTATATCGAAGGAGATTGGGCTTTGTACGAACTGCAACTGGATCAGATCCTGCCGGAAGAACCTGAGGTCGGTACTATCTACAATTTTGAATTGCTGTTCAAGTATGCAGAAGTTTTCGAAGGTTTCAATCAATACGATATTATGGACGAGATCGGTGTTTTTATCGATGATTTTCAGCTTGGTTTTCCTGATTTTGAAAATATTGGTCCGGATGCCTGGAAGGATGATGAATCTATAAGTATCTTTCCTAATCCAATGCTTACAGGTGAGGAACTTACAATTCAATTTAATATCAGGGATGTAAGACCAGAAATTACTATCTACAACATCAAAGGGCAGAAAGTGAAATCGGGCCTTGTTCCCAAGGATGAATATCAACCTTTTTACAGAATTTACTGGGATGGGAAAGATAATAATAAAAAAGAAGTTGCATCAGGAGTTTATTTTGTCCTTGTTGATCTGGGTTATAAAGATATTGTAAAAAAAGTTACTTTAATTAAAAAAAAGAAAAAAAATCAATACTGGGATTATTAATATGAATAACCAAAAGTTGATAGAAGCGGCAAAGAAAGTTTCCCAAGAAGCCTATGCACCCTTTTCTGGATTCAAGGTGGGAGCGGCATTATTGACAGCATCAGGCAAAATATTTACGGGATGCAATGTGGAAAACTCTTCTTACGGGCTGACAAATTGTGCAGAGCGAACCGCTCTGTTCAAAGCTGTTTCCGAAGGGGAGAAGGAGTTTGTTGAACTTTCGATCTACTCGGAATCCGATAAAGTATTTTATCCCTGTGGCGCCTGCCGGCAGGTACTGGCAGAATTTGCCGATGATCTCAAGATCACGATTGTATCTGGATCCAAAACAATTATGGTAACACTGAAAGAATTGTTACCACACAGTTTCAAACTTTAAACCCAGATAATGCGGTAGAGGTTTGATTAAGAGCGGCAATATTTTTTTAGGTGATGGGTTAAAATATTTATTAATATGAATATTTAGTTTGGCAGAAATAAAAAAGAATTATATTATAAATTAGATTTTTTCAGGAGGAAAATTAATGACGAATGATGAAGTAATTAAAAACACCAATTATGATCTGGCGATTGTGGGGGCTGGTCCCGCTGGGCTGAGTGCTGCCATTTATGCTTCGAGAGGCGGCTTAAAAACAGTTGTCTTTGAGAAAGCGCTGGTAGGCGGTCAGATCGTTGTAACTGCGGAAGTAGAAAACTATCCCGGTTTTGCGGAAACCCTTACAGGATTTGATATAGCAGACAAACTCAAGGCTCATGCCGATAAGTTCGGTGCCGAGTTCAAGCTGGAAGAAGTTAAGGCAATTGGTGTGGAAGGATTATGCAAGATCATCGAGACTGACAAAGGAACCTATAGTACTAAATCTGTGATCATTGCAACCGGTGCTCATCCCAGGAAACTTCAGGTTCCCGGAGAACAGAAATATACCGGAAGGGGAGTATCTTATTGTGCGACCTGCGACGGTGCTTTGTATCGGGATAAGATCGTAGCTGTTGTCGGTGGTGGTGATTCTGCGATCGAGGAAGCTATCTTCCTGACAAAATTTGCTAAAAAGGTATATATTATTCACCGCCGTGATAAATTACGGGCTGTTAAGGTTATCAGGGACAGGGTTTTCAAGAATAAAAAAGTAGAATATGTCTGGGATTCGGTTGTTCAGGGGATCGATGGTGGTGATATGGTCGAGACACTGCATATCTACAATCGCAAGCTGGATGAAATCAGTGACCTTAAGGTTGACGGTGTTTTCATTTATATTGGGATCATACCCAATAATGAACTGGTCGAATCCAGAGTCGAACTTGACCCCCGGGGATTTATCCAGACAGATGAGGATATGCATACTATTATCCCTGGCGTTTTTGCGGCTGGTGATATTATCCATAAGACTTTAAGACAGGTGGTAACAGCAAATTCAGATGGTGCTACGGCAGCTTTTTCAGCAGAAAAGTGGATCGAGGAAAATTCAGATAAATTTGATTAATTGTTTTCCATTCTGGGAATAGTTATTTAATTTGTTGTTTCGAAATTGTCGATTTTTTCGCCTTCAACATATAGATATTTGGGATTTTCAGGAGAACCGTTTTTTTTGATTTTGTCACTGTCGCTGTCTTCAACATGACGCCAGATCTCCCAGGAGTCTTTCTTTCCGTCTATACAGAAAGTTACCTGCTTGCAGATAAAATCATCGATAATGAACTGGATCGAATTTAAGGGTTCAGCTTTGGTGACGGGAACACAGAATTTCTTTCTGTCATACACATAATTTTCTTTGGACATTACATCCCCCAAATATATATATATAAATAATTTAACTACTATAAGCAAGTCTACTGATAGATTTTCTCACTTGCGAAACCAAATTGTAATATTTCGAAAATATTTAGCAAGAAGTAATTTGAACTTTTTTTATCTCTCTATTTGAAGATACTTTGTTCATTAACGAATTTCAGAACCAGACCTACCGCGAACATGTTTATCAGAAGGCTGGATCCTCCGTAACTGATAAAGGGAAGAGGTATACCGGTAGTCGGCATTATACCCAGATTTATAGCAATATTGACAAAGATCTGAAAGGTTAAAAAAGCCAAAACACCTGCAGTGATCAACTTTGTTTCTTTTCGCTTCAGTTTTTCCAGGTTACAGGCGATTCTATAAAGGAAAAAAAACAAAAGTAGGAGTAGAACTACACATCCCAGAAATCCCAGTTCTTCGCCGATAACAGAGAAGATGAAGTCCGTATGATGTTCCGGCAGAAAATTGAGATTTTTCTGGGTGCCCAGAAGAAATCCCTTGCCTGTAAATCCACCTGAACCGATCGCGATCCTGGACTGAATGATTTGATATCCGGCACCAAAAGGATCCCTGGTAGGATCAATAAAGCTCAGGATCCTGTTCTGTTGATAACCTCTCAAAGCATTCCAGATCAGAGGTGTAATGAAAAAGATAATGATGTTGAAAAAAGCTCCCAGACCGATTATGATCAAAGAAAGCCGTGTTCTGTATAATATGTAGATGAGAATAATCAGGAAAAAGATGAATAGAAAAATGGAGAAGAACGAGGTAACTACACTGAGGATAGGACTCAGGATCAGGATTAGAAAGTAGATTGGAAGATCTGAGATAGCAAGCAGGGAGAACAGGATGACCCAGAAAGTCAGAGATGTGCCCAGGTCCGGTTCGAGCATGATCAATACTACCGGTATAATCGTCACAAAGAAAGACTTGAACAACAGTTCCCAATCACCAGTATTGGGTTTGGATATGATCTTCGACAGCAGAAGCATGGTTGTGATTTTAGCCAGTTCAGAAGGTTGCAGATTAAAAGGACCGAGGGCTATCCAGCGGTGCGAGCCTTTGATTTCCGGAAGGAACAGTACGAGAACCAGTAACAGGATCGAAACAAGATATCCCGGTAGGATAAAGAATTCGAAGAAGGAATAAGATATCCTCAGGGTCAGATATACCAGAATTAACCCTATACCGATCCAGATCAGTTGCCGAAGATAGAAATCCTCGGTAATATAATCATTACCGATCTTAGTAGTTGAAGCCGAATAAATAGTGAAAACACCGGCTACCAGCAGAAATAGTAATAAAGCTAACATTGTCCAGTCTATATCTCTCAGTGATCTTGGCATTTTCCTACCTTATCTTATTATAATATTTAATGATCTTTCCTGCCAGTGGAGCCGCTACCGAACCTCCGTGGCCAGCATTTTCCAGGAAAATGGTAAAAGCAAGATCCGGCTCATCCCTGACCGTATAACCGGCAAACCAGGCATGAGTAATTTTTCCCATATGATTTTCTGCGGAACCGGTCTTACCGTATACCGTAACATTGTTCAGTTTGGATGCGGTCCCGGTTCCATAACTTTCGTTCACCGCTTTGTAAAGAGATTCCTGCATCAGAGCGAGGATATCTTCAGCAATGGGTAACCGCATTGTTGTCGGTTGAAATTCTATGGTCTCCTTATCTTTTATTGTTTTGGCAAGAAGATGAGGTCGAGTCCAGACTCCGTCGTTACCCAGCGCTCCAAAGAAACAGCAGATCTGCAGCGGAGTTGTCAGGATCTCACCTTGTCCGATAGATAAATTTACCTTGGGTCCGATGATCCCGACATATTTTCCATAATTATCTTTATACCATTTCAGATCCGGGAAAAACCCTTTCCTTTCGCCGATGAGATCGATCCCAGTCTTGTCTAAGAGCAGATTCTGTCGTGTGAATTCACCCATCCTTTCCAAAGATATCCGGGTGGAAAGATCATAAAAGAAAACATCACAGGAGTATTTAATAGCATCGACAACACTCAATTTACCATGCCCTTTTTTGATCCAGCATTTGAAATAACGGTTACCGATATTCATGCCCCCGTCACAATAAGTTAGTTTTGTTTTCTTATCTATCAGGTTATCGGTTAAGCCTAAGGCTGCGATCAACAGTTTGTAGGTCGATGCCGGAGGATAAGTGCCTTGAATGACCCGATCTAGCATGGCTTTGTTGGGATCATTGATCAATTTATCCCAGTCGGTTGCACTGATGCCTTGAGCAAAGAGGGTAGGATCAAAATCCGGTCTGCTCACATAAGCCAGGATCCCGCCTGTTTTGAGATCCTGAAAGACAATAGCCCCATTCCGGTTTTCCGGGAATATCCGGTTGATATAAGCCTGGAGTTCGTTGTCGATTGCAAGGATCAAGGTAGATCCATTAACGGGATTTTTGACAACTGATTCCTTAAAAAGTTCCAGGCTGCGACCGCTGGCATCCACCTGCAGGATTTCCAGACCATTCTTTCCTTTTAACTGTGATTCGTAATATTTCTCCAGTCCGGTTTTGCCGATCATGCTATTGATGGAATAACCCTGATCCTGTAATTTTTCATGCTCCTTGTCGTTGATTCTACCTACATAACCTGTAAAATGATTATTATATAAATACTGACGGATATTCTCGGTTTTCAGGGTAAGACTGGGAAAATGGTTCATATGTTCAGCTACTCTGACTAGCTGATCGTACGGTATGTTCTGCACCAGAAGCAGATCCTGGTATAATCGGAACCTGTTCTTATGGATCAGAGCTTCAATTTTTTCAGCGGTAATCTCGAAATTTTCTGATATGAACAATATCAATCTATCTTTATCGATTATTTTTCCGAGCTCTACATAAAGATTAATTGCGGGTTCATTGACCGCGATGGGTCTGTATTTATTATCGTAGATCTCACCCCTGATCGGAGTAATTGTCTTCAAACGCACATAATTTTTTTCTGCAATCCGTGAATATTTTTCACCTGCTATGATCTGCAGGTTGAAAATAGCTATGGTCAGAATAAAGAATAGTATTGAAATGATACCGATACTGTATCTTGAACGAGAATATTTTTTAAACATCGAAATGCAATTTTATCCTGTCCAGAAGAACCAGAATATAGATCAAAATCACGGAGATCAGAGTATTGTAGGTAAGAGCCAGGAAGATGTTGAAAATACTGCTCGATATCAACTGGCTGGAAATGAGATAATAAAGGATATAGATCAGATAATAAACAGCGTTCATCAGTGCTAATCCCATCAGGACCACTGAAAATCTTCCTTTATTGACACTTTTATATAAACTATTGACGATATATACGATAATCAGGAAGGAAATTGCATTAAGCCCCAGCAGGGTAGGATAGGTCAAATCGTACGCAATTCCCATCAGAAAAACCCAGGGAATGCTGATCTCGATAGGTAGAAAAACAGCGATAAAAACAACATAGGCGATCAGGAGGTTGGGTACGATTCCCAGTATCTGCAGTTTAGTTGCCAGTATTACCTGAATATAAAGAAGGATTATTCCCCAGATGATCTTCTTAACCGTTTTCATGCTCTTTCTCGGATAATACAGATCGGGGTAAGCTCATCGCCCTGTCCCTGGGGATTATCGTTCATGATCTCTTCCATAAAAGTTTTATCGATACCGGTACTACCACCAATCATCCAGCAACCGCCAATATCGTTGATATCCATGATAGCAGCTTCAAAACCCAACTCATCCCTGATTTTCTGAGCAACTTTCTCCGGATCTCTGGGACCTTTAATGACACATTCGGTATAGGGAGGGATAGGACTGGTCGTAGCAGCATCGATAAGAGCCGCCTGTTTTCCAGCAACCCTGTAAAAATCACCCTTTCTGCCAACAAGTTTACCGAGAGCACCAATGAATGCAGCCAGTAATATCCGCAAACTGCCAACTTCGTCAATAGCACATTGCATACTGGTTGGTGATCTCAGACCAATTCCGTATTTAACATTGGCGACAAAGCGCCATAATATCCTGGCTAATAACCCGATTCTGATCTCTTCTACAGGAATTGCCCTGCCTTGAGTTATCGCCAGAGGACTTTCACTGACAGTAATGATATCACCTTGTTTCAGGAGATTACCGGCATATTCCCTGATGATCTCCACAATATCATCCTTCGGCTTCAAGATACGTGTTTTAACTGGTATTCGTTCAAATTTCAATTGCTTGAATTTCTTAATCAAGTTCCTGTTCATAACCCCTATCTTTTTCATATAAAAGAATATACACATATTTAAGACTTGTCGGTTCGACAAATCCTTCGATTTTTGCTTTCATATTAATTTTATCAGTTGCTTCCTGTAGTCTGACAACTCTGCCTACGGAAAAACCCTCCGGAAAAATAGTGGACATACTGGAAGTAATAACCTTATCTCCGATATTTATTTTCGATCCCAGCGGGAGAAGGGTCATAAAAGTGTTTCCGTAGATGTCCGACTGCAGTAATCCCTGCAGGGAATTCTTTTTCAGCATCACACCCAGTTTGAAAGTAGAATGACTGTATGGTACCAGTACTGAATAATTGTAAGATGTCATCAGGATTTTACCAGCTATTCCCCGGTGACAGATCACTGGGTGATCTACCTTAACACCATCCCGGCTGCCTTTGTTCAGGATCATGATCTTTTCTTCAAAATCACCTCGGTAAGCAATGACATCTGCCGCCAGGAATTCATAGTCTGTAGTGAGCTGTTCATCCAGAGGAGGGGTCTGTAATTCCGTGATCTGTTTTTCCAGTTGATGGACCCAGAGACTGGTATCTCCCATCTCCAGGACCAGATCTTCATAATCATTCCTTAATTCAAAAAGATCATTAATCCGGTTAATGGATGAAATAAAAGGAAAGAAAATTGTTTTACTGAGAAAGGATGCTTTTACTACACGTTGTTGATAATTACCAAAATATAAGATTAGACTGATAAAAAGAAATATTAAAAAAATTACATTTTTCTTCGCCATTAATCTTCGATCTTCTTGATCAAAACTTCCCTGTATTCATCGAGATTGTCTAATACACGACCGCAACCTTTCAGAACACAAAGCAAGGGATCAGGTACGACATGCACGGGGAGATCAACAGCTTCCTGGATCTTTTTGTCCAACCTCTTCAACTGAGCACCACCACCGGTCAGGATTACTCCCCGTTCAGCAATATCAGCCGCCAGTTCGGGCGCGGTTTTTTCGAACAATCTCTTCACAGAGTCTATCATTGTAGTAACTGTTTCGGCTAATGCTTCCCGGATTTCCTCCGAGGTAATTTCAACTGTGATCGGGTATCCTGTAATAATATCACGACCCCGGATCTCCATTTTCATCTCTTTTTCCAGAGGATAAGCCGATCCGATCTCTTTCTTTATTTTCTCAGCACTCTGGATACCAATGTAGATATTATTACGTTTACGAAGGTAATTAACTACTTCCTGGTCCATCTTGTCGCCGCCCAGTCTGATCGAACTGTGAACGACTATATGGGATAAGGATATGATCGCGATCTCAGTCGTTCCTCCCCCAATATCCATAACCAGATTGCCCTGAGGTTTGTGAATAGGGAGATCAGCTCCGATTGCGGCCGCGACCGGTTCGGATATTAGATGTACTTCCCTGGCTCCGGCATGAAGAGCACTATCCCTAACAGCTCTTTTTTCAACCTCGGTTATTCCTGAAGGAACACAGACAAGTACCCGTGGTTTGATCAATAATTTACGCTTCTGTGCCCGGAAAATCAAATTCCGCAGCATCAGTTCAGTTACCTGAAAATCAGCGATCACACCATCTTTCAACGGTTTAATAATTTTTACTTCATCCGGATTTTTACCCAGCATTTCCTTAGCCTCATTGCCGATAGCTATTATCTTCTTACTGTCGGTCGATAAAGCAACCACAGAGGGCTCATCAATTACAATTCCAACACCTTTCCGGTAGACTAGAGTATTGGCAGTACCTAAATCAATAGCAATGTCATTTGAAAAAAACCCGGACAATCTTTTAAACATATATCCTCCGAAACGTTAACAAAATCAATATAGCATTAAACTTTTTTTAAATTTTATGTTGCTGTCAAGAGGTTTGTAACATTATTTTAGTAAAATATTACCCTCACAAAAAAAATAATAGACAATATTATCATCTTTTATAAAATTTTTCAATGGACTTTTTTAAAACTCGAGATGATTCTTATACTGCATACTCTAATAGGTATAGAGATTATTATCACACTCTTGCCGGAGCACTGGAACAGGCCAGAAAACTGTTCCTTGCACCAGCAGACATATCAGATGGTATGAATATCCTTGATCTCGGTTTCGGCTTAGGCTACAATACGGCAGTGGCCTTGGCAGAATGCTGTGAACTCAATATCCTTGCCATTGAAAATGAGGTGGATATCCTGAAAGCGATCAAATCATTGCCTCCACCACAGGGTCTGGAAAAGGAGTTCGCTTTTCTGGTAAAGCTGCATAAAAAAGTTACAATCACCGATGACAAGGATAACATCGTCGAGTTACTTCTGGGAAATGCTTTACATCTTGTTCCCACCCTTCCCACCGGTTTTTTTGACCGTATTTTTTTCGATCCCTTTTCCCCGGAACGTCAACCGTAAATTTGGACATGGTAAATGTTTAAGGAAATGTTAAGAATATTGAAGAAAAACGGCCGCATGATCACTACTTACTGTTCCAGGAATGTAAAAAATTCACTGGAAAAATGCGGGTTCAGCGTTAATAAGATCACCGGAATGGGAAGGAAGGTCTCTATTGCTGTCGCCACCAAAAGAAGAGGCAGTAATCTTTTTGGCGGATAATTCTTTAAATCTAATTTTTAAATCGATTATTAGGAAGGAGTAGAATACAAGTGTTGGAAAGAATTTCGGATCCCCAGGAAATCCCTGAAGAAAAGGAATTTGACCGGACGTTGCGTCCTAAAAAGCTGGCAGATTTTGTCGGTCAGGAAAAAATGAAAGAGATCCTGGATATCTCGATCCAGGCAGCCAAAATCCGGAAAGAACCTCTGGACCACATTCTTTTTTACGGTCCTCCGGGATTGGGGAAAACCACTATGGCGTATATTATCGCCACGGAATTGAATGCTTCGATCAAAGTAAGTTCCGGACCTGTACTGGAAAAAGCTCCGGATCTTGCCGGTATTCTTACTAATCTTCAGAGAAACGATGTTTTTTTCATCGATGAGATCCATCGCCTTAATCATGTTGTAGAGGAATATATGTATCCAGCGATCGAGGATTTCGAGATGGAGATCATTATAGATAGCGGTCCCAGCGCCAGATCCTTGAAAATTGATATTGATCCATTTACCCTGATCGGTGCTACTACTCGAGCCGGTCTGCTTACTTCTCCTCTTAGAGCAAGATTCGGTCTGGTTTTAAGACTGGATTACTATGATACAGCCAGTATCTACAAGATTGTGCAGAGATCTGCAGGTTTGCTGAAAATACCTATTGAAGAAGAAGGAGCGAATGAGATAGCAAGGCGCAGCCGGGGAACACCAAGAGTTGCCAACCGCCTTTTGCGCCGGGTAAGAGATTATGCTCAGATCAGGGGAAACGGCATCATCACCGGAGATATTGCTATCAGTGCACTGAAAATGCTGAATGTGGACAATGCCGGTCTGGATGATATGGATAAACGTCTTCTAAAAACAATAATTGAGAACTATAACGGCGGACCAGTTGGTCTGAAAACTCTGGCTGTGGCTGTTGGTGAGGATCCGGGAACAGTGGAAGAGATCTACGAACCTTATCTGATCCAGCAGGGATTTCTCGATAGAACTTCCCAGGGTAGAAAAGCAACGATGAAATCCTATCGTCACTTCGGAACCACTCCCCAGTAAGATCAAATAACCGTTTTCGATAAAGAGGATGAATAATAGTTAATAATGACAGATCAGATTTCTCTCTTTGAGAAAAAAATAAAGCCAACCAATATTCCTCTCGCAGAAAAGATCCGACCTCAGAACCTGACTGAGATCATGGGTCAGGAAAAACTGCTTAAATCTGGTTCTCAATTGCGTAATATGATCGAGAAGGATAACTACAGTTCCTTCATCCTCTGGGGTCCTCCGGGCACTGGAAAGACAACTATTGCAAGGATCATAGCCAGTTCCAGTAAAAGCAGATTTCTTTCCTACAGTGCTGTTCTGGTCAGTAT